>NVXB01000029.1 GCA_002746425.1 Hyphomicrobiales bacterium
GGTATTTTGCTTATGGACGAGCCGTTTTCCGGGTTGGACCAAAGGTTGCGCGACAGTGTGCGCGATGAAACCATCACGGTGCTGCGTGAGATGCGGTCAACCTGTTTGATGGTGACGCATGACCCTGAAGAGGCCATGCGCATAGCCGATAGAATATTGCTGATGAAGCGCGGGCAAATTGTTCAAGATGGATCGCCAAGCGAGCTTTATCTCAATCCGGTCGACCTTGCGACGGCAAGGTTCTTTTCGGAGATTAATCAGATTGAAGGGCAGGTCAAAGGCAATCGGGTCTTTACACCTGTTGGCGTCTTTGCTGCCGAGGGTATCAAGGATGGCCCTGCGGACGTATGCATCCGCTATCAGGGTGTTCAGGTGGTRCGAGCRGAGACATCTGCTATGAGCAYCGATACGGGCGCAGATACGAACCAGGGTCGCGTCCTTAGACGRCGTTTTCTGGGTGAGGTTAATTGGGTGGAAATGGCTGTTGAAGGACTTGATGATCCGCTTCATGCGAGGGTCAGAAGCGCAGATGAGTTGGCACCAGGCACGGAAGTTGCGGTAAAATTTGAACCAAGGGACATTCTTGTCTTTGAAAAAGATCGAGACTAGCCCCATATATTAGGCTAATTGCTGCTGTCCTTTAGTGAACTTGCAGTGTAATACAGCACCAGAGATGGTGTGCAGGAGGGGTATTCCTGCGAAAACCAGTAAATTAGGAGTAAAAAATGGGTATCAGTTTTTGGCAAATCGCCATTGTTGCGGTTTTGATCATTCTGCTTTTTGGTCGTGGTAAAATCTCTGATTTGATGGGTGATGTTGCCAAGGGCATCAAGAGCTTCAAAACAGGTTTGGCTGATGATGATACAGATGCCAAAACCATTGAACAGCAGGCAACTGAAACTGTTGCTGCTGCAAAAACAGAAGACAAGCAGGCCAGTTAATCTCTGGTTCGATTTGTTTTGTGCACCGCTCATGGGTGCCTTATTATTCTTGTCTAATGTAATTGGCCGAAWYTCATGTTTGATATTGGTTGGACMGARMTRKTSGTSGTKGCSGTTGTYGCMATYMTRGTYGTTGGKCCSAAASAKYTKCCYGGCATGCTGCGCAGTGTTGGAAAAACCATTGGAAGTGTCCGCCGTATGGCCGGAGATTTCCAAAGGCAATTCAATGATGCCCTCAAAGAGGCTGATCTGGATGACATTACCAAAACGGTTACCAAGTTTAACCCAACCAAGCAGATCAAAGACAGCCTGAATCCTATCAAACAGGCGACGGCTGATGTGCAGCGCGATATCAACAAGGGTTTGTTGAAGCCCGCTGCCAAGRTTGAGGCTGCTGCCAAGGTTGAAACAGCCGCTAAAGTTGAAAATAAAATTGAAACTATTGACGCTACTCCAGAGCCTGCGCCCGTTGTAGCTGAGGCAGAGCCCGTTGTAGCCGAGACTAAAAGTGCGAAACCTGATGCATCGGGAGACGCATAATCATGAGCAATACAGAACTTGAATCCAGTGATGTTGAAGARCCWGAAGACGAGGTGGAAGACGAAGTAGATGCCAGCCGGGCACCGCTTATTTCTCATCTGGTTGAGCTGCGYCAACGCCTGTTCCGGTCTATGATCGGCCTGGTTATCATGTTTGTGATTTGCTTCTACTTTGCCACAGACATTTTTAATTTCCTGGTTGTTCCWTACGAAAAGGCTGCTGGTGGTATTCGCGAAATCGAATTCATTTACACCGCGCCGCAGGAATATTTCTTCACCCAGCTGAAGCTGGCCTTTTTTGGCGGGCTGTTTTTGTCATTCCCGTTAATCGCCAGCCAAGTYTATATGTTTGTTGCGCCTGGCTTGTAYAAAAACGAGCGTGGKGCGTTTATTCCCTATCTGGTCGCCACGCCTATTTTGTTCATCATTGGGTCGGCGCTGGTTTATTACATGGTGATGCCTCTTGCGATGGGCTTCYTCCTCAGCATGGAGCAGACCGCAGCCGAGGGACGYGCTTCCATTCAATTGGTTGCGCGGGTTAGTGAATATCTGGGCCTGACCATGACCCTGATYTTTGCCTTTGGCCTCGTGTTCCAACTGCCTGTTGTATTGACGCTTTTGGGTAAAATCGGAATTGTTAGCTCTGAAGGGCTTAAATCCAAACGGCGCTATGCCGTGGTGGCAGCGTTTGCCATGGCTGCTGTTTTGACACCGCCTGACCCCATCAGTCAGATTGGTTTGGCGCTTCCTACAATCTTGCTTTATGAGATATCTATTCTCTCCGTTCGGCTGATAGAACGTCGCCGTGCGGAGAAAGAAAAGGCTGATGAGGCGGTTGATTCCGCCTAATATCGGCGGTACTGCCAAAATATATCTGAATTAATAAGCAAGAATCTGAGAATGCGCCATGCATGATATCCGTTGGATTAGAGACAATCCGGACGCTTTCGATGCCGCGATGGAAGCACGCTATGCTGACTTCCGCGCTGTAGAACTTATCAAGCTTGATGATGAGCGTCGCCACCATGTCACCAAACTGCAAGAGGCGCAGGGGCGCCGAAATGCGGCCTCAAAAGCCATTGGCAAAGCCAAGGCGAGTGGTGATGAAGATGCTGCGCAGGCCGCCATTGCAGAAGTGTCAGAGGTCAAAGCCTTTATCCAGTCTGGCGAAGAGCGCGAGCGCGATTTGACAGCCGAGATAAACCACCGGCTGGCTGAAATTCCAAACATTCCGCACGATGATGTGCCCATTGGCAAAGACGAAGATTCCAATGTGCTGGTGCGCAATGTTGGCACCAAGTCAGAGTTGGGTTTTGAGCCGCGTGCTCATTATGAGCTTGGCGAAGCTCTGGGGCAGATGGATTTTGATACGGCGGCAAAGATTTCTGGTTCCCGCTTTGTGATTTTACAAGGTCAGCTCGCTCGCCTTGAACGGGCCATTGGCCAGTTCATGATTGATCTGCACACGCAAGAACATGGCATGCTGGAAACTGCGCCACCGCTTTTGGTGCGTGACGATGCTGTTTTTGGAACGACCCAGCTGCCAAAATTCAAAGAAGATTTGTTTCGTACCGATGATGGTCGCTGGCTGATTCCAACAGCAGAAGTGCCGCTGACCAATCTTGTACGCGAAAGCATTTTGGACGAGGCGTCGTTGCCTCTGCGCTTCACCGCGTTGACACCATGTTTCAGATCAGAAGCTGGGTCTGCCGGGCGTGATACGCGCGGTATGTTCCGCCAGCATCAATTTTCTAAGGTGGAGATGGTTAGCATCACCACGCCAGACGCATCGCATGATGAGCTGGAGCGCATGACGGGTTGTGCTGAAGAAGTGCTGAAGCAGTTGGGCCTTGCGTACCGGGTTATGAAATTGTGCACTGGCGATATGGGGTTTGGCGCACGTCGTACCTATGACATCGAAGTGTGGTTGCCGGGACAGGATAATTACCGTGAAATTTCCAGTTGTTCGGTCTGTGGTGATTTCCAGGCGCGGCGCATGTCGGCGCGTTATCGTATTGGTGACAGCAAGAAGATCGATTTCGTGCATACGTTGAATGGCTCTGGTCTTGCGGTTGGGCGTACCCTGATTGCGGTCATGGAAAACTATCAACGCGCCGATGGCGGCATTGATATACCCGAAATTTTGTTGCCATATATGGGCGGCATCACTGCAATCGAACCAGCTTAGGGGCACACAATTATGCGCATTCTTCTTACCAATGATGACGGCATAAATGCTCCAGGCCTAGCTGTGCTGCAAGAAGTTGCCAGCCAGATGGGCCATGATGTGTGGACGGTTGCACCGGAAACCGATCAAAGCGGGTTGTCGCATTCCCTGTCCCTGAACAATCCGCTGCGTCTTCGGCAGATTAGCGACAGGGTTTTTGGCCTGCGCGGTACGCCAACAGATTGCGTGATCATGGGTATTCGTGAAGTGATGCCCGAATTGCCGGATTTGGTGCTGTCAGGTGTCAATTCAGGCCAAAATGCCTCTGACGATGTGACSTATTCCGGYACKRTTGCTGCTGCCATGGAAGGCACGTTGCTGGGTGTGCCCAGTATTGCGCTTAGCCAAGCCTATGATTGGAGTTCTGGCAAACAGATCCCATGGGATGTGACCCGRAAACATGCCTTGCGCGTTTTGCAGGATATTGTSGCYAATGGCATTCCTGACGGGGTGTTGATCAACGTCAACTTYCCTGATTGYGCGCCGGATGATGTTGCTGGTGTTGAAGTAACGCGGCAGGGGCGGCGCACCCATGGCATGTTTTTGGATGCGCGCAAGGATTCTCAGAACAACCCGTATTACTGGYTGGCCTATCGYCGCAAAACYGAAAAYWTYRCRRWAGGCACYGAYATTSAYGCCCTTCAACGCAASTATRTTTCAGTGACACCGCTAAAACTTGATCTGACTGCRGATGARGAATTGGCGCATTTAAAGAGCRTTGAAAGGTAGCAATTGGCATGTCCGGTTTCGATAGGACGAGCGCAAACAGCTACTTACTGCCAGCCTTTTTGCTGCAATTGCGCGAGATGGGGATTACTGATCCCACATTGCTGCGCGCTTTGGAGAAGACCAGCAGAACCAAATATATTCCAGATTTGAGTGATGAGGACGCCTGGCTGGACCGTGATCACTCCATTGGCCACGGACAAAGTGCTGGATTGCCCAGCCAAATCGCTATGTTGTTGAAAGCGCTCGCGCTCACCAAACAGGATAAGGTCCTGGAAGTTGGCGTGGGGTGCRGCTACGNTACCGCTTTGATGGCGCGCATGTKTYGCCGGGTGTATGGGCTGGAGCGCATTCGCCCGCTCACCCAATTGGCGGAACAGAATTTGATGCATGATGGCGTGCTCAACGTCACCCTGTATAGCGGTGATGGCCATAAGGGTTGGGCTGCTCAAGCGCCTTTTGATGCCATTATACTCACCGCCGCTTGCACCGAAATCCCGCAAGACCTYATCGAYCAGCTGCGCGATGGCGGCCGGATYATMGCGCCAATAGATATGGGGCAGGGCGAGGAAGTCATCACTCTAAGCCATAAAAACAATGGCAGCCTGATGACAAAAAAGATCGGCGAAGGTGAGTTTCCGCCACTCGTGCCGGGCCGTGTCAGCAATACATAAATATAAAAGCWCCAATATTTYGSRCTSACTTAAACTTTTATAAACCCTGWTTAGCCTAAGSTRYKTCAGTTGTTTTTGAGTACAGGCGTGAGTATGCCGATGTTTATGAGTAAAGAGTCTTCRCGAAAACGGGCCGTTCGTGTTGTTTCAAAAGGCCTTTTCATGGCTTTGATGGCCGGAACCATTGCTGCTTGTAGCAATGATTTTGCGCGCATTTCTGAGGGTGAYTACACCTCRGCAACAGCGTCGCAACGAGCGTTCCTGCGTCAGRCACCCAAGCAGYCAATGCCGGTTATGCCATCGCGTTCTGCGGCRCCTTTGCCCGTGATGCAAAGTGCAATCCAGCCYGTTATGCARCARCCCGTCTATCAGCAGCCAGTTATGGCCGCSGCTTCYAAYCCRGCGACACGGCCAGAYCCCCGCATAGCTGCGGCTGCGGTCTACCGTCCGACACCGGTTAATTTGGCGAATAATCAGTATTTCCAGCAGCAGGCTGTTGCCGTACAGCAGCCACAATCTCAGCCTGTCTACGCAGGCAATAAAGCGTATGACCCGATCAACACAGCCTCATCTCTGGCTACTGGCCAATCAGGTTGGACGCGTGTTGGCGGAACGACGATCGTGATCGCTCCTGGTGATACGCTTGCCACGCTTTCGCGTCGCTACGGTGTGCCCGAGCGCGCCATTGTTGATGCCAACGGCATGCGTGGGCCGCAAGATGTTGTGGCTGGTCGTTACCTGACCATTCCAACTTATGTTCATGCAAGTGGCCAGCAGGCGCGGGTGCAAGCCCAGCCGCAAATGCAGCCTCAGCCACAAATGGCGCGGGCGGTGCCGGTACAGACTGTTGTGCCACAGGCATTCCCGCAACAGCCTAAATATGTGCAGCCAAAAGTTATCCAAGCAAAAGTAAGCGTGCCGGCCACGAATTACGTTCAGCCGGTTGGTTTTGCTAATTCTCCTAAGCCAGCGCGCAAGCCCGTCATGCGGCGTGTTGCAGCGGCTCAGCCTGCAAGAGTTGCCCAAAAGCAATTCCAGAAACCGGCGGTTGATTATACCCGCCCAGCCCGCACGGTTGCGCGTACGACAACACGCCCAGCCAGTGGTGCTTCTTACCAAGTTGTTTCAGGCGATACCCTTTATGGTGTTGCACGGCGCAACGGCGTAACAGTCGAATCGATTCGTGCCGCGAATGGCATGGGCCAGTCCAATAATATCAGACTTGGACAATTACTGGTTATTCCAGGGGCCAATAGCGCAGTGGCTCAAGCGGCAAATTTTGCTCAGCCTAAGCGTAATCAAACCGTCACGACCACGGCGTCTATTCCAGCACGTCGCCCGGCAGTGAAAGTTGTGCAACCACGCACCCAACCTACTGCATTCAACCCACCGAAAGCCCAGCCAAAACGCCAGACTCGTACCGAGCAAACTGCGCAATCCGGCAAGTTGGCTTTCCGTTGGCCCGTTCGTGGTCGGGTGATTTCCACCTTTGGTGAAAAGACCAATGGTGAGCGTAATGATGGCATTAATCTGGCCGTTCCAGAGGGAACTCCGGTAAAAGCTGCAGAAGATGGTGTTGTTATCTATTCTGGTAACGAATTGAAAAGCTATGGCAATCTAGTATTGGTCAGACATTCAAATGGGTGGGTTACAGCCTACGCTCACAACAGAGCATTAAATGTACGCCGCGGCGAGCAAGTACGCCGGGGACAAGAAATTGCGTCAGCAGGGGCGACAGGTTCTGTCAGCACGCCGCAACTTCGATTTGAGTTACGCAAGGGATCGACACCGGTCAATCCCTTGGACCATTTGGGCGGTGTTTGACCAGACACCTTATTCCGTCCAAACGTGTGGCGCTGGAGCTAATGCTTCAGCGCCACTTTTTTTCTACCCGCCAAATCCTGAATATATTGCCACGCTGTGCGCCCGGAGCGGTAGCCACGCGTTGTCGCCCATTCCAGAGAATCAGGGCGCCATTCAGCCTCCTCAACAGGAATGCTGAAATAAGCGATATATTGCCCCACCATCAACAAATATTCGTCCTGACTGCATTTATGAAATCCGAGCCACAGCCCAAAGCGATCTGAAAGAGACACTTTTTCTTCCACGGCTTCACTTGGGTTAATCGCCGTAGAGCGTTCATTCTCAATCATGTCGCGCGGCATAAGGTGTCGCCGGTTGGATGTGGCGTATAGCAACAGGTTTTCGGGTCGCCCTTCAATGCCGCCATCCAGCGCTGCTTTCAGCGCTTTGTAAGACGTATCATCCGAATCAAATGACAGATCATCGCAAAACAACAGAAATTTTTGGTCCTGCACCGCCAAAAGATTCATTAATGCGGGCAGGGTCTCAATATCTTCGCGGTGAATTTCAATAAATTTTAGCACGGAGTGGCCATCCGCTGTTTGCGCATTAATGTGAGCATGAATGGCTTTGACCAATGAGCTTTTGCCCATGCCGCGTGCGCCCCACAGCAACGCATTGTTTGCCGCATAGCCTTGGGCAAACTGTAATGTGTTGGCCAGCAGAATATCACGAACCTGATCAATGCCTTGCAACAGCTTCAAATCTACCCGGTTTACATTGGCAATTGGCTTCAAATGCTCATTTGCGCCGTTCCACACAAAAGCATCCGCGACGGTGAAATCCGGGGTCACAGGGGCGGCCGGCGCCATCCGTTCCAGGGCATTGGCGATACGCTCAAGTACGGTTGCAGCTTCGGGAGCATTCAAATTCGTCATAATTATTTCGGCCTGAGTAAAAATTTCRAGGGATTCTATGGCAATTTAGGGTCAGATACACCATTTGCAAAGCTGTCTTGCTGTCGTTAAAGGATGGAGCTTGCAATGCGGGCGCTCATTAGTATATTCCGCGTGACTTTTTGATTATTAAAAATGACTGGTCAGGCCTGCTTGTTTCCTCTCGCAGCGACTGATTTAAAATTAGACAGGATAAACTAATGTTTGTAACGCCCGCGTATGCTCAGTTCGGTGGCGGTGATTCAGGTAATATACTTGTAACGCTGATGCCCTTCGTTCTCATCTTTGCAATTATGTATTTTCTCATCATTCGCCCACAACGCCAGCGGATGAAAAAACACGAAGAAATGATCGCAGCRGTTCGTCGCGGCGATACAGTGGTTAGCTCCGGCGGTTTTGTCGGCAAGGTTACCAAAGTCATCGATGACAAGGAAATTCAGGTTGAGCTGACCGAGGGCGTTCGTGTCCGTTTGGTTCGCAGCATGATTTCTGATGTGCGCGCCAAAGGCGAGCCTGCCAAAGACGAAGACAAGAAATAATTTTCTTGTTTTTGATCACCTGTCCTTAAACGCCTGCGGAAAAGCGGATGCTCTATTTTTCTCCCCTAAAGGCTTTTGCCATTGTGTTCACTGTTGTTCTTGGAATAGTGGCGGCAATTCCTAATATGATGTCTGTTGAAACGGCAAACAAATGGCCCGGGTTTATTCCTGGTGGTCAATTGGTGCTTGGGTTGGACCTGCAGGGCGGAGCGCATCTGCTCCTCCAGGTCGAACGCGAAAGCATTGTCGATGTTCGACTTGAAGATTTRCGTGCAAGYTTGCGCGCCACACTGCGTGARKMACGYATYGGTTATACCGGCCTCACAGYCGATGGTTTGACCGTACAAGCGCGTTTRCGGGACGCTGAACAGGCTGATGCTGCACGCACAGCCCTGGCTGATTTGATTGCACCTCTCCCAGGTGGCTTTGGCTCTGGCGGCGTACCGGTTACAGAGATCGAATTGATCATTGATGATAGCGGCCTGCTGAAGTTGACAATCACCGAATTGGGTATTGCTCAGCGGATCAGCTCTGCGGTTGATCAATCGATCGAAGTTATCCGCCGCCGCGTGGATGAGCTTGGTACAACCGAGCCAAATATTCAGCGCCAGGGGCAGGACCGCATTCTGGTACAGGTGCCAGGACTTGATGATCCGCAACGCCTGAAAGACTTGCTGCAACAGACAGCACGTTTGACATTCCGTATGGTTAGTCAGGAAATGTCGGCAGAGCAGGCGCTTGCCGGGCGTCCCCCTGCAGGCACAGAAGTGTTGTTCTCCACCGATGACCCGCCCATTCCTTACGTTATTGAGCGGCGGGAATTGGTCAGCGGCGAAGATCTGGTTGATGCGCAACCTGGATTTAACCAGACCAACAATGCGCCCATCGTGACAATCCGATTCAACACTAGTGGTGCACGCCAGTTTGGCCGCGCGACGACAGAAAATGTTGGCCGTCCGTTTGCCATTATTCTGGATAGTGAAGTGATTTCTGCACCTGTCATTCAGGAACCCATCTTGGGCGGCACAGCGCAGATCAGTGGTAACTTCACTGTTGAGATTGCCAATGATTTGGCGATTTTGCTACGCGCCGGTGCTTTGCCCGCCGATTTGACCATTATTGAAGAACGCACGGTTGGACCTGGCCTTGGTCAGGATTCCATTGATGCGGGTAAAATTGCTGGCATCATCGCCGCCGTTGCTGTTCTGGTCTTCATGATTTTGTCCTACGGCCTGTTTGGTGTTTTTGCCAATCTCTCACTGATCTTGAACATTATCATGATCATGGGTGCTCTCTCTGCGCTGCAGGCAACGCTAACGCTGCCAGGTATCGCAGGTATCATCCTGACTATTGGTATGGCCGTGGATGCCAATGTGCTGATTTATGAGCGTATTCGCGAGGAATCACGCGCTGGGCGGAACGCCATTGCCGCTATTGATGCCGGGTTTACCCGGGCATTGGGAACCATTTTGGATGCCAATATCACCACAATGATTGCGGCCGTCATTTTGTTCTCGCT
The DNA here is from genome assembly GCA_002746425.1 of Hyphomicrobiales bacterium. Taxonomy (GTDB): domain Bacteria; phylum Pseudomonadota; class Alphaproteobacteria; order Rhizobiales. The sequence continues at coordinate 9,925 of NVXB01000029.1, forward strand.
TGGCTCGGGTCCCATTCGCGGATTCGCCATTACGCTGGCGATAGGCATTTTGACCACGGTGTTCTCGGCGTTCACGCTTAATCGTTTAATCGTTGCTGTTTGGGTGCGCCGTACGCGCCCCGCTACTGTACATTTATAGGGTGGGGTTTTTACAATGAAGCTTCTCAAACTTATTCCGGATAACACGTCCATTCGCTTCATGAAGCATCGTTCATGGTCGTTTCCGGTGTCGCTTATTCTCGTCTTGGTCAGCATTGGCCTGTTCATGGTCAATGGCCTCAATCTTGGCATTGATTTTCGTGGCGGCACGCTGATTGAGATTAAAACACTTGATGGCCCGGCTGATATCAGTGGTATTCGCGATGTTCTGGCCACGTTGGATCTGGGCGATGTTCAGGTGCAGGAATTTGGTTCACCCGATGATGTTCTGATCCGTATTCAGCAGCAAGATGGCGGCGAATCTGCTCAGCAGGTGGTTGTTGAGCTGGTGCGTGATGCTTTAAGCGAAAACACCGAGTTCCGGCGCGTTGAAGTTGTTGGCCCGCGAGTTTCCGGCGAATTGACACAAACCGGCATTTTGGCGGTTGTTTCCGCCCTTGGTGCGGTGCTGATCTATATTTGGCTGCGTTTCGAGTGGCAGTTTGCGGTTGGMGCTGTGGTGGCAACGATTCATGATGTGATCTTGACCATCGGGATGTTCTCTATTTTGCAGCTGGAATTYAGCCTGTCGAGTATTGCGGCGGTGCTGACCATTGTGGGGTATTCGTTGAACGATACCGTGGTTGTCTATGACCGGGTGCGGGAGAATCTGCGAAAATACAAGCGCAAGTCCATTCCCGATGTGCTCGATATGGCGATCAACGACACATTGTCCCGAACTGCGCTGACATCCATTACYACGCTGTTGGCGTTGATTGCTCTGTTTGTGTTTGGCGGCGAAGTGATTGCTTCCTTCACCTTTGCGATGATTTGGGGCGTGATTATTGGTACTTATTCATCGATCTTCATGGCGGCACCCCTGCTGATTTTCCTCAAATTGCGCAATATTGATACAGCGAAAAACAGCGAGAATGTTCGCGTTACATGAGTGGGCCTGAACGAAATGGGCCGGACCGGGATAACGACAAAGCCTCTTCTTGGCTAAGTCCCGCGCAAGGAACGATTATTCGCGAGGCGCATTATCCTGCACGGGCGCCTATTGATGCCTATGGCAATGGCGGGTTTCGTTTTGCGGAYATGTCTCATAAGGGTGGCATTTTGGCTCTTCCCAGCGGCATTTATGGCTGGGATGGCAAAACGCCCGAAGATGTGACACTGCCCATGCTATCGCGTGCGATTGATGAGGGACCGGATTACGAACTTCTGTTTCTCGGTATGGGCCAGTCTGGTGCATTTCCCACCAAGGAGACCATGCAAGGCCTTCGGGAAATCGGCATTCGATTCGAAATCATGTCCACTGGCGCCGCCATCCGCACCTTTAATGTCTTGTTGGCCGAGGGGCGGGCCATAGCCGCAGCGCTGTTGCCGGTCGACAATGCCAAATGACCCAATTGGTTGCAGTKGCAGTGGCTGGAGAATATTCTCTCAAGCAGAGTGACYCAATCCGATTTTACAGTGCCCAATTTTCACCAGCGGATTGCCGCGCTGATCTTTGCACCCTCTATGCCTTTGACATGGAGATTCGCAAAGTTTCCCAAAGCGTTCGCGAGCCAATGGCCGGAGAAATACGCCTGCAATGGTGGCGCGACGTGTTTCTCGGGGAACGAGATGGCGAAGCTGCCGCATCGCCTATTGCGCTTGCCATATTGGAGCTGATGCGCCGACGCGCGCTGCCATCTGATGTTTTCGAGACTTATCTCGATGGCCGAATTTTTGACCTTTACCAGGACAAAATGCAGGACCAGCAGGCATTTGAAGCCTATGCCGGGCAGACAGACGGCACTATTTTTCAACTCGCATCCATTATCAGCGATCCAGCCAATGCGCGTAGTGCCGCTGTGATGAATGGCTATCTGGCCTGTGTCAGCGCGCTATGGACGCGGTGCATTGTGCCACTTGCTGCAGGTTCTGACGCAGGCATGCATTATCTCCCGGCAAAAAATGGCGCAAATCCGTATTTGATGGATGCTAAGGATTTGGACATTGCCTCAAGCTTGGCGCAAGCCATTGATATGGCGGATCTTTATCTAACTGAAGCGCGAAAAATTGCCGAGCAACAGAAATTTGAAAAGCTCCACCATATCTATTTACCCATGGCGTTGATCTCAAAACAGCTGAGTGCACTCAAAGCTGGCCGCCCAACAATCAAAGAACCGCAGCGGTTTAGCCAAATCTGGCAAATTTGGCGCGCATCCAAGCGTTGGCCCTGCTTTTAAGCCAAATCACCTTCTTGCTTGAGCCAAGCCGCAAAGTCTTCAATGCCGCGCGCGCAAACCGCCTGACGTTTGGCAATGGTTTTTTCCTTACCGCGCAAACGACGCCCATCAATTTCTTTCACAGCTTCTACCGGTGGGAACAGACCAAAATTGATGTTCATTGGCTGGAAAGAACGCTTTCCAGGGCCATCTTCGCTGGCTAGATGTCCAATTGTAATGTGCTGCAACAAGGCACCAAAGGCGGATGTCAGTGGTGGCACGGAGATTGACTTTCCGAGCCGTTCCGCCGCAGCAAAGCGGCCGGCAATCAAGCCCATGGCTGCAGATTCGATATAACCTTCGCAGCCGGTAATTTGGCCTGCAAAGCGCAAGCGTGGCTCGGCCTTGAGACGCAAAATTTCATCCAGCAACACCGGAGAGTTCAAAAACGTGTTGCGGTGCAGGCCGCCAAGACGAGCAAATTCGGCGTTTTGCAAGCCGGGAATCATCCGAAAGATCTCTGTCTGCGCGCCGTATTTCAGCTTTGTTTGAAAGCCGACCATATTATACAGCGTGCCCAACGCATTATCTTGCCGCAACTGGACAACGCCATAAGCTTTGACTTCTGGATTATGCGCATTGGTCAGGCCCATAGGCTTCATCGGGCCATGTCGCGGTGTTTCGGGCCCGCGCTCTGCCATCACTTCAATTGGCATGCAGCCTTCGAAATAAGGGGTGCCTTCCCATTCCTTGAATTCTGTCTTCTCGCCTTCCAGCAACGCATCAATGAAGCGCCCATACTGCTCTTTGTCCAAGGGGCAGTTGATGTAATCCTTGCCGGTGCCACCTGGACCAACCTTATCGTAGCGCGACTGGAACCAAGCGGTGTCCATATCAATGCTGTCGAAATGCACGATCGGCGCAATAGCATCGAAAAACGCAAGGGCTGTTGTGTCGGTCACATTGCAGATGGCTTCTGACAGGGCCGGTGAGGTGAGTGGGCCCGTGGCAATGATGACATTATCCCAATCTGCTGGCGGCAGGCCATCAACTTCTTCGCGGCTGATGGTGATCAGTGGCTCTTCCTCAATGGCTTTTGTAACGCTTGCGGAAAAACCATGACGATCAACTGCCAATGCACTGCCAGCTGGCACTTGATTGGCATCGCCGCACGTCATGATAAGCGAATTCGCCAGTCGCATCTCAGCGTGCAACAGGCCAACGGCATTGTTTTGTGCATCATCGGAGCGGAAGGAGTTGGAACAAACCAATTCTGCCAGGCTATCTGTTAGATGAGCATCGGTGCCGCGAACCGGGCGCATTTCATGCAGGATGACCGGCACATTGGCGCGGGCCATTTGCCATGCTGCTTCCGATCCGGCGAGACCACCGCCTATGACGTGAACGGGCTTATCTGACATGGCATGGGTCCTTGATTTTCAGTGAGTAGGCCGCGCTATAGCACAATCGTGATGCAGGGGGAGTGGTCAATTAGCCGGCAATGGCGTATTTGGTTGAAAAAAGGCGAAATAAGTTGCGAAAAATATTTTTGATTGGGATGGCTATTGGTTTGTCAGGCTGTATGCAGGCCGGAATTGGCGACCCCACGGATTGGTATGCCAGCCAACAAATATCAGCGCCCAAAGGCACCACCGTATTTATTTGCCACGCAACCGATTGCGCGCGGCGCGAGCGGGTTACGTTCTCGTCGGCAGACATGTCCAAATTAAAGGGTATTTTGGCCAGAGGGAGCGGATCTGCTTCTTCAGAACGTGCTGCCATAGGCAAGGCTGTGCAATGGTTTGAAAAGCGGGTTGGCCCGCAGGTTGGCTCAACCAATGATGTAGGTGGATTTGATTTTTCCAAGGTCGGTAAGCCCGGGCAAATGGATTGTATTGATGAAGCGACCAACACAACCAGCTTGTTGAAACTGGCTCAAAACCGCGGTTATTTGCGCTATCACACCACGGGACGGCCCGCYGCRCGTGGTTTCTTYCTGGATGGGCGCTATCCCCACGCAACYGCTGTTGCCATAGAAACGRCCAGCGGAACCACGTTTGCCGTTGATTCCTGGACCAGAGACAACGGTAAACCACCGGAAATTATGCGTCTTGATGTCTGGATGAARTCGCGACCCAMCGGGCTACAGGGAATTTGATTCCYTCATTAWTCCRTACTGTAGGGTAGATACAGTAAAGGGCTCGCCTCACTCGAGGTGCGAGCCCTTTTCGCTAATCCATTATTGGCTGGCTTGGGGCCAGTCAATAATCTGATTAGCGGATTACGCTAGCGCGAGCTACAGCGTGAATGTCTGTCGCGGAAATGCCCATATCAGCAAGTTCGCGGCGGGAAAGGCGGGAAAGTTCGCCAACTGTCTGACGGTATTTGCGCCAATTGCTGTATGATTTAGTCAAATTTGAAAATGCCATGATCGGCTCCTGTAATAAGATTTTAGTGTGTCGTTTGTTTCTAAAATCTATCTAGTGTGCGATGCAGCATATTTACAGTGATATTTACTCATATCAGCCCTGCAAAAATTGCAGGGCTTCTATCACAAGCCGTTCTTATTTATGCCACTTTTGTGGCAGTGGAAAAAAYCATYAWWAATGAYGCAACGCAACATTYYTGCGTYRYYCRWATRCYAGAAMCTTGCTGYCGARACTTACTCWGCGGCCTGTAGTTTCTGTTYTGAAGCYGGWCGYCTGTYYAAAAGYTCTTTCAGGAAATGGCCRGTGTAGGATGAAGAATGAGCGGCTATGTCTTCCGGTGTGCCAACAACCAGAATTTCRCCGCCGCCATCGCCGCCCTCAGGGCCCATATCAATCACCCAATCGGCGGTTTTGATGACTTCCAGATTATGCTCGATCACCGCAACCGTATTGCCCTGATCAACMAGCTCGTGCAGCACCTCAAGCAATTTGGCGACATCATGGAARTGTAGCCCSGTTGTTGGCTCATCCAGAATATAAAGCGTTTTGCCGGTGGAACGTTTTGACAATTCCTTGGCAAGCTTGACCCGCTGGGCCTCGCCGCCAGAAAGGGTGGTGGCTGGCTGGCCAACTTTGACATAGCCGAGGCCCACTCGTTTCAGCGTTTTTAATTTATCCCGCACAATTGGCATGGCCGAGAAAAACTCACAGCCCTCATCAACAGTCATTTGCAAAACATCGGATATGGATTTGCCTTTAAACTGCACTTCAAGCGTTTCGCGGTTATAGCGTTTGCCCTTGCAAACATCGCACGTCACATAAACATCAGGCAAAAAATGCATTTCAATTTTGATGAGGCCATCGCCCTGACAGGCTTCGCAGCGRCCACCTTTGACATTGAAAGAGAAACGRCCSGGCGCGTAGCCACGTGTTTTTGATTCTGGYARCGCAGAAAACCATTCCCTRATGGGCGTGAATGCGCCGGTATAGGTGGCTGGGTTGGAGCGCGGCGTGCGCCCGATGGGCGATTGATCAATATCAATCACCTTATCCAAATGTTGAAGGCCGGTGATTGTTTTATGCGGTGCGGGCAAGGTTTTTGCGCCATTGAGATGGCGGGCAACGGCCCGATAAAGCGTATCAATAAGCAAGGTGGATTTACCACCGCCAGAGACACCGGTTACACAGCAAAACGTGCCAAGTGGAATCGTCGCATCGACATTTTTCAGATTATTGCCGCTTGCGCCAATAACTTTAATACTGCGTGCCTTTTTAGGCTTTCGCCGTTCAGCTGGCAGCGGAATTTGCATGCGGCCAGAAAGATATTGGCCCGTAAGTGACGTTTCGTGTGCCAAAATATCTTGCGGCGTGCCTTGCACAATGATTTCGCCGCCGTGAATACCCGCGCCGGGTCCCACATCCACCACATGGTCTGCCGCCATTATGGCGTCTTCATCATGCTCAACAACAATCACCGTGTTACCAAGATCGCGCAAATGTTTCAGCGTTACCAGCAGGCGCTCATTATCTCTTTGGTGCAATCCGATTGAGGGCTCATCCAGCACATAAAGCACGCCCGTCAGCCCGGAGCCGATTTGAGAGGCCAGCCTGATCCGCTGGCTTTCACCGCCTGATAACGTGCCGGAATTGCGCGACAGCGACAAATATTCCAACCCAACATCATTTAAAAATGCGAGACGCTCGTTGATTTCCTTCAAAATGCGACCGGCAATTTCGTTCTGCTTATCATTGAGGTGTGCCGGCAGCGTGTCGAACCAGACAACCGCTTCGCGAATGGACAGGCTGGTGACCTGCGCAATATGCCAAGTGGCAAGTTTCACGGCTAAAGCCTCTGGCTTCAACCGGTTGCCACCACAAGCGGCACACGGCGCGGATGACATGTATTTTTCAATCTCGTCACGTGCCCAGGASGAATCYGTTTCGCGCCAGCGCCGTTCCARATTGGGAATGACRCCYTCAAAYGGYTTTTTGGTTTTGTACGAACGGAGGCCATCATCATASGTGAAGGAAATATCCARCTTCTTGGTGCCGTACAGCACCGCTTCTTGTGCGTCGCTAGAGAGCTTTGACCATTTATCGCGCACCCCAAAACCAAAAACCTTGCCCAGTGATGCCAGCGTTTGCAGGTAATAGGGTGATGTGGTTTTRGACCAYGGCGCAACRGCRCCTTTYTCAATGGTCAAATCCTCGTTGGGRATAACCATTTCTGCGCTAACGCGCTTTTCAGAYCCMAGGCCATCGCAGGTGGGRCAGGCCCCRAACGGGTTGTTGAACGAGAACAGCCGWGGCTCAATTTCCGCRATGGTAAAGCCGGAAACCGGGCAGGCAAACTTTTCGGAGAAAATGAGTTGTTTTGGCTCCTTTTCTCCATCTTCCTTCTTGGCAARCTCTGCAACCGCTATGCCGTTTGCAAGACCTAGAGCTGTTTCCAGCGAATCTGCGAGGCGGGCCGAAATATCCCCGCGCACGACAATACGATCAACAACAACGGCAATATCGTGTTTGAACTTTTTATCAAGCGTGGGCGCATCGGCAATTTCGTAATACTCGCCATCGATTTTTACCCGCAAAAAGCCCTTTTTCTGTAGTTCTGCTAGCTCCTTACGGTATTCGCCTTTACGGCCCCGCACGATTGGCGCCAGCAGGTAAAGTCGTGTTCCTTCATCCAAATCAAGGATACGATCTACCATCTGGCTGATGGTCTGGCTTTCAATGGGAAGCCCGGTTGCTGGCGAATAGGGCACACCAACGCGCGCAAACAGCAGGCGCATGTAATCGTAAATCTCGGTAACCGTGCCGACTGTGGACCGTGGATTGCGCGAGGTGGTTTTCTGCTCGATGGAAATGGCAGGCGATAGCCCGTCAATCTGATCCACATCGGGCTTTTGCATCATCTCCAGAAACTGGCGCGCATAGGCCGAGAGCGATTCCACATAGCGGCGTTGTCCCTCGGCATAAATCGTATCAAAGGCCAAAGAAGATTTGCCGGAGCCGGACAGTCCGGTCATCACAATCAACTGGTCGCGCGGAATATCGATATCAACATTTTTTAGATTATGCTCGCGAGCACCGCGCACGGAAATAACATGCGCTGATCGATTGGGCAGCGGTTTACTGGGCATCGATTTACTGGACCCCGATATACTAGAATTGGTGGAATTCTCGGTTTTGGACGTCATGGATCGTGATACCAACAAACTTGCGAAACTTCGGAATGATACAGAATTGGCAAAAATTCCAAGGTTTTCAAGACCTATCTAACGGGAATCAACAGCCAAACTTGTTATTTCAACTAGGCTATTGCAGATTACCCAAAATAGGAACATAAAAAGAACAAAACTATTCTGTGCGCCCATAATGCCTCTTCTACTGCCAGTTTATGTCAGCATAGTTGTGGAGAGGTGTGGAAAACTATCCGTTGGCCGGTGATTGAGCCAAGTCTGGCGGTGGCGGCTGTGCAGATTGTGATATGTTTCGGAAAATTTGATGTGGCGATATGCCCAAATGCTGGAAGGTGAACGATGGCTGGTAGTGTAAACAAGGTAATTCTGGTTGGTAATCTGGGTGCGGAGCCCGAGATACGGCGGATGAACTCTGGAGACCCGGTTGTTAATTTGCGCATTGCGACCAGCGAGAGCTGGCGTGATAAGCAATCTGGTGAGCGCCGGGAAAAAACCGAGTGGCATCAGGTTGTTATTTTCAATGAGCACCTTGCCAAAATCGCAGAGCAATATTTGCATAAAGGCTCAAAAATCTATCTGGAAGGCCAATTGCAAACCCGTCAGTGGGAAGATCAAGGCGGTCAGAAGCGCTATACCACTGAAATTGTTTTGCAGCGGTTTCGCGGCGAATTACAAATGCTTGATACCAGAGGGCAGGGCGATAGTCAGGCTTCAGGTGGTGGCAATTATAACCGTGGTTCGATTAGTGATCAGGGTGGCCAACAGGGCGGCGGCAATGAATTTGGCCAGTCCAGCCCAATGCAAGGTGGTGGCCAGGGTGGTTCTCAGGGCGGCGGCGGTTCCAATTTTTCGGATGATATGGATGATGAAATTCCGTTCTAGGACTTTATTGAAGCTTGCAGCTTGTGCTGCGATTGCGTTGTGCCAACCGGCTTTTGCTGGTGAGGCAGATGTTGTCGCGGCTAAAGCTGTGCAATCATCGGGCGGATCCTGGCGCATTGATGCCACCATCCGTCACGATGATGAGGGCTGGGATCATTTTGCCAATCAGTTTGATGTGGTAACGCCAGATGGCACTGTGCTTGGCACACGCACGCTGTTCCACCCTCACGTCAACGAGCAGCCGTTTACGCGCTCGTTGAGCAGCCTGCAAATACCCGCGGATGTGAGTGTAATCACCGTTCGCGCCAAAGATTCAGTTCATGGCTATGGCGGCGCTGAAATTCAGATTGAATTGCCTCGCTAAGAGATTATGCCGCGAACGCGATGATGCCGTCTGCCACAAACTGAACCGATAGAGCAGCTAGCAGAACGCCGAGCAGGCGCGTCAGCACCATCTTGCCGGTTTCGCCAAGAAAACGATCCACACGGTCTGCCAGAGTGAATGTGAGCATACACAGCAGCATTATGGAGACAATCACACCAATCAGCGCGGCGTGTTGTAAAATGCTGGTCGTTTCAGAGGCGAGCAATACGGTTGCTGAAATAGCGCCCGGGCCGGCAATCAGCGGGATTGCCAGAGGAAACACGGCCATGTGTTTGATTTCGTCAAGGCTCACCGAGCGATCTGTGGATTCCTGTTTGCGTTCAATGCGCTTGCCATAGACCATTTCAAAGGCCAACCAGAACAGCAGCAGCCCGCCAGCAATGCGAAAGGCCGGCATGGTGATGCCCAACAGATCAAGAACCGCCATGCCCACCAGGGCAAACACAATCAAAATGCAGGCACCAATGATAACGCCGCGAAACGCGACCTGAATGCGCGAGGCGCGGCTCATGCCTGTCGTCAGGGCCATGAAAATAGGTGCAAGACCAATAGGATCAACCGTCACAAGCAGGGTGACGAAGGCATTTATGAGAGGTTCAAAATCCATATTGTGTCGCGATCTAATGTGGTTGCAACGAGGGGCAATGCGCCAATTATGAGCAATAATAATGGGTGTTTATAGCTGGAAAAACAATATAGTTACAGCTCCTTTCTAAGGTGCTGTTTTATATGGCTAAAATAGGATTTTTAAACGCCCGTCAAATTGGTCATTCGGGGCATGTGTGTTTATACTGACGCAGAAGTGATTTGCGCGCGATTCGCGCTGCGTACGCTTTACCAAGTATCTGGATCCACAGAAGAGATTAAACCCTTTGTCCGACAACGAAAACTCTGCAGACAGTGTGCCGCCGCAAGGCACCCCACCATCTGATATTCAGCCGATCAGCATCGTCGATGAGATGAAGCGTTCTTATCTCGATTACGCTATGAGCGTGATTGTGAGCCGTGCATTGCCAGATGTGCGTGACGGGTTGAAGCCTGTGCATCGACGTATCTTGTTTGCCATGCATGGCATGGGGTTGGATTTCAACAAGCCATACCGTAAATCTGCCGGTGTGGTGGGTGAGGTGATGGGTAAATATCACCCCCATGGCGATAGCGCGATTTATGATGCGCTGGTGCGTATGGCGCAGGACTTTTCCATGCGCCTGCCGCTGGTTGATGGTCAGGGCAACTTTGGCTCTGTGGATGGCGATCCGGCTGCCGCGATGCGTTATACCGAGTGCCGCATGGAAAAAGCAGCGCAGTGGTTGCTTGCTGACATCGACAAGGACACGGTTGATTTTCAGGAAAACTACGATGGGCGCGAAAAAGAGCCCGTTGTTATGCCCTCTCGCTTTCCCAACCTGCTGGCCAATGGCGCGGGCGGTATTGCGGTTGGTATGGCCACCAATATTCCGCCGCACAATCTGGGCGAAGTTATCAGCGCCTGTATCGCGCTGATTGATGACCCGACTTTGTCGTTGGACGGTGTTATGGAGTACATGCACGGCCCTGATTTCCCCACCGGTGGTTTGATCCTTGGCCGCGCTGGTATCCGCTCAGCCTTTGAAACCGGCCGGGGCAGTGTGATCATGCGCGGTAAGGTCGCGACAGAGATGGTCCGCAAGGACCGTGAAGCGCTGATTATCACCGAGATTCCCTATCAGGTGAACAAAGCCTCGATGATCGAGAAGATTGCCGATCTGGTGCGTGAGAAACGCGTTGAGGGCATTTCTGATATTCGCGATGAATCTGATCGTGATGGTATGCGCGTTGTGGTCGAGTTGAAGCGTGACGCCGTTGCTGATGTGGTGTTGAACCAGATTTATCGTTTCTCCCCGCTGCAAAGCTCGTTTGGCTGCAATATGGTGGCGCTGAACGGCGGCAAGCCTGAGCAAATGACGCTGATGGACATGCTGCGCGCTTTTGTTGCGCACCGCGAAGTTGTCGTCAGTCGCCGCACCAAGTTCCTGCTTAACAAGGCACGTGACCGGGCCCATATTCTGGTTGGTTTGGCCATTGCCGTTGCTAATATTGATGAAGTTATCGCGCTTATTCGTGCTGCGCCGGACCCGGCTACCGCTAGGGCACAATTGTTGGAAAAACGCTGGCCAGCGCGTGATATCGAGCCGCTTATTCGACTGATTGATGATCCGCGCCACCGGGTGCAGGAAGATGGCACTTATACGCTGTCTGAAGATCAGGCGCGCGCCATTCTGGAGCTGCGTCTGCAACGCCTTACGGCCATTGGTCAGGACGAAATTTCTGATGAATTGAACAAACTGGGTGATGAGATCAAGGAATACCTTGAGATACTTGGCTCCCGTTTGCGGATTATGTCGATCATCAAGGATGAGCTCAACGAAGCGCATGAGTTGTTCGCAACGCCGCGCCGCACCGAAATTCTTGATGGCGGCGCTGAGCTGGAAGATGAAGACCTCATCCAGCGCGAAGACATGGTGATTACTGTGTCGCATACCGGTTATATCAAGCGCGTACCGTTGGTGACCTATCGTGCGCAACGTCGTGGTGGCAAAGGCCGCTCTGGCATGTCAACCAAGGATGAGGATTTCGTCACACGGTTGTTTGTGGCCAATACCCATACACCGCTGCTGTTCTTCTCGTCTCGCGGCATCGTCTATAAAATCAAGGCGTGGCGTCTGCCACTGGGAAGCCCGCAAGCGCGCGGCAAGGCGTTGGTGAATATTCTACCGCTTATTCAGGGCGAAACCATCACCACTATTATGCCATTACCCGAGGAAGAGGAAAGCTGGGCATCCTTGGATGTGATGTTCTCGACCTCTCGCGGTACGGTGCGCCGTAACAAACTGTCTGATTTCGTGCAGGTTAACCGCAACGGCAAAATCGCCATGAAGCTGGATGAAGGCGATGCCATTGTTGGCGTAGAAACCTGCTCTGCCGATGATGATGTGTTGCTGACCACGCTGCACGGCCAATGTATCCGCTTTAAAGTTCAGGATGTTCGGGTGTTTGCAGGCCGAAATTCGGTTGGTGTGCGCGGCATCCGGTTGGCCGATGAGGATACGACGATTTCCATGTCCATTCTCAACCATTTTGATGCGACACCAGCGCAGCGTACTGCTTACATCAAGCAAAGTCGTTTGTTGCGCGGTCTGGAAGATGACGTAGTCAGTGCTGAAAATACCGACATTAGTGAAGATGATGGTGAAGAAACAGCTGGAGAAAATGCCGGAGAGAATGCCGGAGAGAATGGTGGCGATGTTGGCCTCGATGATGCCAAATTCGCAGCCATGTCAGAAGCTGAACAGGTTATCCTTGCGATTTCCGAAAATGGTTACGGCAAGCGCAGTTCGTCCTTCGAATATCGTGTGTCAGGCCGTGGCGGTAAAGGTATCGTCGCCATGAACATGTCGGATCGTAACGGTGCACTTGCCGCGTCCTTCCGGGTGGAAGATGGCGATGAGATCATGCTGGTTACCAATGGCGGTCAACTTATCAGATGCCCAATTGAGGGCATTCGCCTCGCCGGTCGTTCCACGCAGGGCGTGACAATTTTCAACACTTCCAAAAACGAAATTGTTGTTTCAGTCGAGCGTATTAGCGAAATTGAAGGCGGCGATGAAGAAGATGATATTGAGGGCGAAGAAACAGAAGCAGCTGCTGGCGATAATGCAGCAGTAGCGGATGCCTCAACTTCAGATGCTCCCGCCAGCACAGAAGGTGATGACGCTGGGGATGAATAGGTTCCCTGTCTAAAATACTTTTTGATATATCGATCTAAATTTAAACCTCACCGCGATAATAATTGCGGTGAGGTTTTTTGATTGAACACTGAGTAAACATTGAGTTTGAGCCTAGCTTCTGGCCCCTAATTATTGGATTTGCGCACATGGATTGGTTTGCCAGCATCGATTTATATTGTGAAAGGGTTGGTCCTGCCTTTTGGAGCGAACCTTTTAACGCGATCAGCAATGTTGCGTTCCTCATTGTAGCATTTGGTGCCTGGCATTTGGCACGCCAACGCGGAAATATGGATTTCTTTGAGGGGGTTGTCATCGTTTTGGCGGGACTTGTCGGCATAGGTTCCTTTTTGTTTCACACCCTTGCCAATGGCTGGTCGGAGTTGGCAGATGTTATTCCAATCTGGAGCTTTGTCGCTTGCTACGTCCTACTGGCCATTTACCGTTCGACCGGCGAAAACACCCTTAAAACGCTGAGGATTGGGTTCATCATTGCCACTGTCATCGGGGTGGTGTTCTGGTTCACTTCGGGAGATGTTACGAGCGAGCAGGATACAACACCCGCGCTGCTCAACGGTTCTATGCAATACGCGCCTGCTTTGTTGGCTCTGGTTCTTTTTGCGATCATTACTCAGATTAAAAAACGCGCTATTCGGCATCATATCACAGCAGCAGCGGCTGTATTTCTGGCATCACTCGTGTTTCGTACAGTTGATATTGATGTGTGCTCAGCAACGGGTATAGGCACGCATTTTATGTGGCATATTCTGAACGCGACCATGATTTGGCTTTTGCTCCATGCTCTGGTTAAACACATGCCACCGGGTGGTGGCGCGTTACGCGGCTAAAAGTTGGCGCACCTTCGCTTCACCGTAAAGATGGGTCCCCGGGTCAAGCCCGAGGATGACGGAAGTGGATGGAGATGGGTTGCTGGCATGCGGAGCCAGACGATACAGCTTGGATTACTGCGCTTTGGAAAATTTAGAAAACACTTATTCGAGAACCAATTCTGATTATACCTCTCTCCCAACCGTCATCCTCGGGCTTGACCCGGGGACCCATGCAACAGACATGACACCCGCAATAATTTCCAACTCGAGCATCTACCTCTCCATTTCGTCATGCCAAGACTTGATCTTGGTATCCAGTGCAACGGCTCCGTTTAATAAAACGCCCGATGTCGTGCTCATTGGTAGCTGTTCCCGCTGACTGGATCCCAAGATCAGGTCTTGGGATGACGGGTGGGGTGAATGGCAGCGCGCGCTGAAGATCGTTTGCTAGTGCCAGTTTAACACCTATCTCCGTTGGTTCCTCGCACCAAATTCATCCTTTCAAGCCGTGACATAGTGACTGAGATGGAGCTCCTGCCGAGCTTCCGAGCGCAACACGCCACCAGCCCTAGCGTTCACTTCTCTACCTCGTCATGCCAAGACTTGATCTTGGTATCCAGTGCAACGGCTCCGTTTAATAAAACCGTTCGATGTTGCGCTCATTGACTGCTGCTCCTGCTGGCTGGATCCCAAGATCAAGTCTTGGGATGACGGGTGGGGTGAATGGGGGTGTGCGTTGGAAACCGTTTGTGGGTGCCAGTGTCATTGTCGCCTCCGTCCCCGTCATGCAAAGCTGATAAAATCCACACCTTCAATCTCATGGCAGTGTGCTTACTTAAAACCGGGTGCTATAAGCCGTTGTAAACTCGATACCATCTGGATGCCGAATGTCTGAAAACCCCGACTATGACATAATACTAGAACCGCGCCGATCAACGCGGTTTGTTGGTGCTTCCGACCTTCAGCGCGCCTTTTTGGATGCGATCAGCGCTGATACACTGCATCACGCTTGGTTGATTGCCGGTCCGGATAGTTGTGGTAAAGCGACCTTTGCTTATCTCGCGGCAAAGTTTTTGCTCACCCATCAAGCCAATGCCGCTGCGGTTGCAGCAGATGCGAATAGTTTTTCTGTACCGGACGGCAGCCCTTCTGCGGCCAAAATATCTGTCGGATCACACGCGGATTTACTGCTTTTCTCGCGCCGCTGGGACCAGGATAAAAAGCGCATGACCGCCGGTATTCCAGTAGATGATGTGCGCCGCCTGACGCATTTTTTAGGCTCCACCCCGGGTGAGGGTGGTTGGCGCGTGGTGATTGTCGACAAGGTGGATGATATGGCACCGGCGGCGGCCAATGCATTGCTGAAATCTCTGGAAGAGCCACCATCAAAATGTGTGTTTTTTCTGTTGTCGGATAACCCGCAACGCTTGCTGCCCACCATTCGCTCTCGCTGCCGCAAGGCGGTGCTGCCCGCATTGGACCGCTCGCAAATGGCAGATGTATTGCAAAATGTGGTGGAAGGTTTTGACCAGAATACTTTTGATGCCATTGCAGAGCTTGCCAGCGGGCGGGTGCTTTATGCCAAGGAGTTGATGCAGGAAGGCCATGAGGACCTTCGCAAAGACATGCAGGCGCGGCTGGAAGAGCAACCAGCAAGCACGCGCAATCTGCATGCGTTGGCTGATGCGCTGGCTTTGCGGGGCCGCGAAGTGTTGTTTGAAGAGTTCATTGATCGCGCCCGAATGTTTGTTCACGATAAGGCCATTGCGGTGGCGMAATTGGGCARTGAAAACCCATGGATACGGGTTTGGGATGCGCTAAATGAGCAACAAAGGCAGACGGATACCTATAATYTGGACAAGAAACAGTTGATCCTGAATCTGTTTGCGCTACTAAACAAAGCGAAATTTGAAGATGCGCGACGCGGAGCATAACGACTTAGAYRCGAAGATGTGGCGCATAAAYTTGAGAAAATCATGAGCAATAAGACCTTTTATATCACAACCGCAATTTCATACCCYAAYGGCGCGCCGCATATCGGCCATGCCTATGAGTTGATTGCRACCGATGCCATGGCGCGTTTCAAGCGCYTGGACGGGTATGATACATTCTTCCTGACCGGTGTGGATGAGCATGGCTTAAAGATGCTCAAAACTGCGCGGGAACTGGGYATATCCACCCAGGAGCTTGCCGATAAAAACACTGCRCGYTTYCAGGAAATGGCAAGTGTGYTGAACGCATCWAATGATGATTATCTGCGCACAACGCAGCCGCGCCACCATGCCGCCAGTGCCGAAATCTGGAAACGCATGAAGGCCGCTGGTGATATCTACAAAAACACCTACGCCGGTTGGTATTCTGTGCGTGATGAGGCTTATTACGGTGAAGAAGAAGTGTCCAAAAATGCCGATGGCGTGAAAGTTGGAGGGCAGGGCACACCTGTTGAGTGGGTTGAAGAGGACAGCTATTTCTTCAAGCTGTCAGAGTTTCAGGATAAATTGTTGGCCCATTATGAAGCCAATCCAGATTTTATTGGCCCGGACGAGCGCCGTAATGAGGTGATTAGCTTTGTGAAATCGGGCCTTCGGGATTTGTCGATATCACGCACCACATTTGATTGGGGCGTGACTGTGCCGGACGATCCGGACCACGTTATGTATGTGTGGGTCGATGCGTTGACCAATTATCTAACCGCAACCGGCTTTCCTGACGAAACAAGTGATCGCGCCAAGTTTTGGCCTGCCGATGTGCATGTCATCGGCAAGGATATCATTCGCTTCCACGCGGTTTATTGGCCTGCGTTTTTGATGTCGGCTGGCTTGCCGTTGCCAAAACGCGTTTTTGCGCACGGGTTCTTGTTTAACAAGGGCGAGAAAATGTCCAAATCTGTGGGCAATGTGGTGGATCCATTTTCTCTGGTTGAAACTTACGGCCTTGATGCTGTTCGCTATTTCTTCATGCGGGAAGTGCCGTTTGGGCGTGATGGCAATTACAGCCACGAATCAATCGTGGCCCGGATGAATGCCGATCTTTCCAATGATTTGGGCAATCTGTCGCAGCGTTCATTATCTATGGTTTTCAAGAATTTGGGCGGGGTGCTGAACGCTCCGGCTGAATTCAGCGATGAAGACAATGCCATTTTGGCTCAAGCCAGAGCGCTTTTGCCTTTGTGCCGGGAAGCCATGGACCGTCAGGCACCGCACGCTGCGCTCAATGCAATTTGGGCTGTGGTGGGCGAGGCTAACCGTTATTTTGCGGGGCAGGAGCCTTGGGCGCTTAAGAAAACCGATCCAGATCGCATGGCGGCCGTTTTGTTTGTCACGGCTGAGGTTTTGCGCCGGGTGGCCATTCTCGTTCAACCATTTATGCCAGAATCATCGGAAAAATTGCTGTCTTCCTTGTCGATTGCTGATGATGCTCGCACCTTTGAGCAGCTTGCCGAGAATGACATTTTGCCGACAGGCACAGTTATCTCCAAACCATCAGGTATTTTTCCGCGCTTTGTCGATGAGGAAGCCTCCAGCTAATGCTCATTGATAGCCATTGCCATCTGGATTTTCCAGAATTCGCCGATCAGCTAGACGCCATTGTCGCGCGTGCCCATAACGCCGGCGTGCAACGTATGATCACCATTTGCACGCGGGTGGAGAAATTTCCCCAGGTGTTGGCGGTGGCGAATCGTTATGACGATATTTTCTGCTCGGTGGGCACCCATCCCCATAATGCCGATGAAGAATTGCACATCACGGCGGAACTGCTGATCGAACTAGGTAATAATCCCAAGGTTGTTGCGCTTGGCGAAGCTGGTTTGGACTATCATTATGACAAGGCTTCACGTGAAGGGCAGATGAAGGGGTTCATAACCCATATTGAGGCTGCTCGGGAGAGTGGTTTGCCACTTGTCATCCATGCACGATCTGCTGATGATGACATGATAAAAGTGCTGACAGAAGAGACGAAAAAAGGCCCTTTTCCGGCTGTACTGCACTGCTTTTCTTCTGGCGAAAAGCTGGCAATGGCGGGTGTTGAGCTTGGCTTATATGTCTCATTTTCGGGTATTGCGACCTTCAAAAACGCCCAGGACATTCGTGATGTTGCGAAAAAAGTGCCTAAAAACAGAATGTTAGTCGAAACCGACGCGCCTTATCTGGCTCCCGTCCCACATCGCGGCAGAACCAACGAACCAGCCTACGTCGCCGACACCGCGTCTTCTCTGGCTCAAACTCTCGAAATGGATGTGAACGAGCTCATCTCTATCACCGGCTCCAATGTTTTCGATCTTTTCAAAAAACTTCCACGCACTTTATGACACTACGCTTCACAATCCTAGGCTGCGGCTCCTCCCCCGGAGTACCCAGAATCGGAAATGATTGGGGGAATTGTGATCCAAATAACCCCAGAAATAGAAGAAGAAGGTGCTCCTTACTTATTGAAAAGATAGGAGAAAACGGTACTACGAAAATTATTGTCGACACAGGACCCGATTTTCGAGAGCAATGCCTTAGCGCTGAAATTGATTGGGCTGACGCCGTTTTTTACACGCATCCTCATGCAGACCACACTCACGGCATTGATGATTTACGAGCATTTGTGCTCAATCGGCGGCAAAAGGTGCAAATATACGCTGATAGTTCAACATTATCTCACTTGCGCAAGGCTTTCGATTACTGTTTTGAAACGCCCGAGGGCTCGTCTTATCCACCGATACTTATCGCAAATGAAATAGTGCACGGGCAGGCGATAACAATTGATGGTGCCGGTGGAAATATTGAAATTACTCCATTTAATCAACAACATGGCAGCATATTGTCGCTAGGTTTTAGGGTAGGGGATGTGGCATATTCTTCAGATATTAGCGCGCTCCCTGCTGAAAGTGAGCAACACTTAGAAGGCTTGTCAGTTTGGATCGTGGATGCATTGCGGACCAAACCCCATCCCAGTCATTATTCAGTAAATGAAGCTTTAGAAATCATTACAGTTGTTGCACCTAAAAGAGCGGTGCTAACCCACATGCATAATGACTTGGATTATGACATTTTACGAATGTCGTTACCAAAAAATATCGAGCCAGCCTTTGATGGCTGGTCCGCTGAATTTTCAAGCTAACCACCAATTTTCCATACAGCCTGCGGTTGTCCGCAGATAGATTCGTCAGTACTCAATTGGCTTTCCGCAAGTGCTCCGTTCGGCTCAATTCCACCCTTGGATGTCACAAACATACTCTTTAAGTCATTGTTTCCAAATACCAATTTTGTGGGTGATGCGAATGGTGTTTTGAACTCTCCCATGTGTTCTGCATCTGGAGAGAAACGGTGCAAAACACCGCCGCCTACGCCAGCAATCCAATAATTGTAGTCCTTGTCCAAAGCTGCTCCATCTGGCCGCCCGGTATGATTCTCCATTGCAATGAATATTTTCTGATCGCTAATTTTGCCAGACGATAGGTTACAAGAAAACGTCCAAATTGTTTGGATAGAGGGATGAGAGTCTGACAAGTATAATCGATTGCGAGTTTCATCCACCGCCAATCCATTCGGTGTCCGCATGCCTTGATAGACAGGCATCGGAATGAGATCAGGCCCTACACTATAAAGCATACCAACAGGCCGTTTCCCCTCAATATCCATCGTGCCTGCCCAAAGTCGACCAGATGCATCAACCGTCGCGTCATTAAACCTTACGCCGGTCTCATTTATCGTGATGAAACGCTCGAAAATGCCYTTAGATTGGCAAAAAAGRAAAATGCCACTCTCCATTCCAATTGCTGGCTTCCCGCARTCTGTCAGTACAACGAAACCTGGCATTTCCGGTGTTTTCCAGGATTTGGTTTCACCGTCAATGACCTTGGTACACAGCAGCTGGAAGCCTTCAATATCAACCCACCAAATACATTGATCCTYCTCACACCAAACCGGGCTTTCTCCTAGCCGTGAAAATACCGTTGTTTTTATAGAGAATTTGAGATTGAGCATTCTGTATTTCCCATGTGAACAGCTTGTGAAAACTCAGTCATAAAACATTACGATAGAAGTTCCAGCACAAGATTATCGARAATGAGTTGACACAAAGCAGGTGTGTTATTTATGATTTTACCACAACTAAAATATCAGTTGGTATTAAATACTGCTATTCCTAGGGAGGGAATTATGAAATTTACTTTACGAGGGCTTGGAATTTGTGCGGCAGTTGTTGCCACAGTCGGCCTGACAATGTCAGCCAATGCGGCAACGACTTTGCGCATTGGCACCGTGCTTGCGCCAAACGATCCAATGGGGCAGGGCCTAGATAAATTTAAAGCCGATGTCGAAAAAGCKACTGGTGGCGAAGTTGTGATTGATGTTTTTCACAATTCTCAGCTTGGTGATACGACAGAGATGCTCGATCAAGCGCGTGCTGGCGCGAATGTTGGTACTGTGACTGATGTGGCTCGTTTATCCAGCTTTGTGCCATCATTGGCCATTATGTCAGCACCATTCTTGTTTGATAACTATGAGCAAGCCGACAAGTTTGCGCTTTCTGAAGCGTATCTTGGTTGGGGCGATGAGCTGACTGAAAAATCTGGCCTCGTTATGCTGGCGTCAAATTGGTATCAGGGTGCTCGACATGCACTTACGCAGAAACCAATTTCCAGYCCWGCTGATCTTGCWGGTGTGCGTATGCGTACAATTGGYGCTCCWGTGTGGATTGAAACTATTCGTGCCATGGGCGCTGTTCCGACACCGATTCCCTGGGGTGAAGTTTATTCTGCACTTCAATTGGGCACGATTGATGCTGCTGAAGCTCAGCCAACCGCTATTTGGGGCGCTAAACTTTACGAAGTTATCAAACACGTGAACAAAACTGGCCATATTCAATTGGTCACTGCACTTGTTGTTGGTGCTGATGCATGGAACAAGGTTTCTCCAGAACATCAGAAAATCGTTCGCGACCTTGCTGTGGAAAATGGCCGATTTGCATCAGCTTTGACCATTRARCTTGGCAAGCAAGCTCTTATTGACGTTGCAGCATCAGGCGTGGAAGTCCACGAAGTTGACCTTGCTCCGTTTAAGGAAGCTGTGAAGTCTGTTTACACACTTTTGAAGCTTGAAAAAGAAGCTGCAATCGTGAATTCAGTTCTGGGCCGCTAATATCTCAGATTGATATCTGGAAACGCGGGTAAATTTTAGAAAAATTGGTGATGAATATGTACCAGCGTCTGGAATTTGCCTGCGCTTCTCTCTTACTGGCTGCAATTGTTATTCTTGTCGGCATTGCTTCTGTGGCTAGAGCTGTCGGTAGCCCCATTATATGGTCTGTTGAGATAGCTCAATTGCTGTTTGTCTGGCTTTGCATGGTGTCTGCTGATTTGGCATTGCAACACAATCGTCATTTCGGCCTTTCGATACTACTCGACAACATAAATCCAAAAATACGCAAAATCATGGAACTTTTGAACTTAGTTATATTGATCTTCTTTCTTATCTTTCTGCTCTTTTATGCTTGGAAGAATACCGTGTTAATGCATCCACGTTTGATTGGTGCAACACAGATGCATGGTTCTTATATCCATGCATCAATGCTAGTTGGTTTGGCTATGCTATTGAGAACAATGATTGTTCAGTTTATTGAGCGCATTAAATCGAAGGGAACAATTTAATGTTGCTCCTAATTGCCGCACTGTTCGCCATATTTTTGATTGTTGGTATGCCAGTAGCTTTTGCTTTGTCGTTAGCATCAATACCAGTGTTCATTTTTACTGGAACGATGCCACCAACAGTTGCTGTTCAAAAGATGGTTACTGCGACGCAGAATTTTCCGTTGCTCGCTGTGCCATTTTTTATATTCGCCGGGAATTTGATGAACGTGACCGGTATAACTATACGCTTGGTAAATTTTTCTAAGCTGCTGACAGGTTGGATGGCTGGCGGCCTTGCACAGGTATCTATTGTGTTGAGTTTTATGATGGGAGGCATTTCTGGTTCGGCCGTTGCAGATGCATCCATGGAATCTCGATTACTTGGCCCGAGCATGATGAAACAGGGAATTTCAAAACCATCAACGGCCGCTATTTTGGCCTTTGGATCGATCATTACCGCAACGATTCCACCCAGTATCGGTTTGATTTTGTTTGGCTTCATCAATGAAGTTTCAATCGGCCGCTTGTTTCTGGCGGGAATTATCCCTGGAATAGTATTGACGCTATTGCTCATGGGTACAACATGGTTGGTCGCCAAGCATCGCGGTTATCCGCCCGCACTTGAGAGACGGCCAACGGCGAGGGAGCTTGGAGCTAGTTTTCTGGAAAGTATCTGGGCTCTTGCATTTCCAATTATTTTGATTGTTGGATTTCGGTTTGGGTTTTTTACCGCAACAGAAGCTGGAGCGTTTTTGGTATTCTATGCCATGTTCATCGGCATATTTGTGTACCGTGAATTGAACTTTAAAACGCTGTACGAGGCTGCACGTAATTCGGTTAACGACCTGGGTATGGTTATGCTTTTGATCATGATGGCTGCAGTGCTTGGTTATGCGGTTACTATCGAGCGKGGSCCGCAGCAAATAACTGAATTTGTTACGTCTTTAACCAGCGATCCCTTTTTGGTCYTACTGTTGATCGTGTCTATCCTGATAATTAGCGGCATGTTTTTGGAAGGCGCTGCAAATATATTGCTGGTGACTCCTATTGTTATGCCCGTTCTTATCAATGCCGGGTATGATCCAATTCATATGGGRATCTTGATTGTAATTCTGATCAATTTTGGCGGTCTGACGCCGCCAGTTGGAGTCATTATGTTTACTGTGTGCGGGAATCTTGACTGTAAGACATGGGATTTYACTCGTGCTGCATTGCCGTTTTATGCCGCCATGTTTGTCTTCTTCGCTGCTATTATTGCATTTCCTGCTCTTACGGTGATGTTGCCAAGGTTATTGATGTGATGATGAGCAAGAATCCATTCTCAGCAGGGATTAGCTTCGATGCAGGAGRTTTGACGMGARTTAATTCGCATATTCCAGCATCTACGCGCYTATATGGYGAGATAAGRAGYGAGATTGTTTCRCTAWTGCTGCCGCCGGAAACAACRYTBGTTCGAAGTGAATTGGCAGAGCGTTTTCGGGTCAGCCAGTCACCHGTTCGMGAAGCAATTATGCGMCTYGAGCAAGATGGATTGGTGGTTTCATATCCTCAGTCKCGGACYGTKGTTACSAAAATTGATATTGCACGAATACGMGAAGAGCATTTTTTRCGCTCTGCCGTTGAGTGYGAYGTTGTRCGGCARCTTGCTACRTCTGGAGAYGCAAGYACGACKCTTAAAATCAAYGGCTTGATCAAAATGCAAGAAGCTCTTGTGGGYGAAGTAGAACAAATYGAYTTGTTYAARCAGCTTGATGARGCRTTTCATGAAGCDCTTTTTTTGGCTGTYGGACAAACCAATTTATATCTRCAYATCACAGCTCGCTGCGGGAATCTGGCGCGTGTCCGTTCTCTGGATTTGCCAAGRTCAGGYAAGATGGGGTCAGTYCTTAATGGTCATCAAGCGATTGCTAAGGCAATTGAAGCTGGAGATGGCGAGAAAGCATCGCTCACCATGCGAAAACATTTGTCCGGCACTATGGAGCGGTTGCCAGAAATCATAAATGAGCATCAAGAGCTGTTTTCCTAATACAGAAACAAACGAAAATCGGTAAACTCGATAAATAATATAATTACCATAATATATCTTATGCGAATAATGTTTGGTCTAAGTTGCAGTCAAGCAGTTATGCCCGTTAAGATTAATACCAATACTTAGTTGATGCCTGCCCGCCAATCGCTAAAAAAGTGCATTTTTCCATGCATTTTCACAAAAAAGTGATTGAACCAATGTCAGATTTTCTATTTTTGATCCTAAACGAAGCGGCCACGAAGCTTGAACGACAAGCAAAACGGCTCAGATACGAAGCCAAACAATATGAAGGCCAGCCCAAATGGGCACAACAATATGGCATTTTGTTGCGCAGTATCGAGCCAGACGCAACCATAGAAGAAGTCATGCAGGTTTTGGGATGTTCTCACACCTTGGCGAGCGAAGCGCTCCAGCGCCTACGTACGAAAGCTAACCTGAAATCCATAGAGGAACGCAACGCGCTGATTATGCGCCTGGCCTCACGCGGCTGGACCAACAAGCAAATTGCAGCCAAGTGCGATTTGCACCCAACCAGCATTAGTAAAATTATTCAGAAAGTTATGCAGTCAGGGCAGCTCGGCCGGGATCACCGAAAAGCTGCGATCACAAAAAATCCGGCCGCAATCAGAAAGATATAATGGGAAAACGGCCGTGAGGATATGGGAAATTGTGTGGTGCCATTCCAGCCGGTAAAAAACGGCCCAAGCGTGGAAGCATCCGGAAGGCCTGGACTGTAAGCCCCTCCCCCCGGACGACATGGCGCACCGTTCGGCACATAGTGGTAGCCATCGTGATCAAGACAAAGCTTCATTTCTTAAGCACAAGCCACAGAACGATACACCCGGCCACAAGCCACAACAGGCTGTTATCGGATTGCTGTTGTTGCTGAACCTGTTGCGGCCCACCGTTCAAATATGGCAGTGCCCAATCTGGCAGAAATTCATACAGCTCGTTTAAATCCCAATGCATTAGCGCCGCCCCCGCTCTGGCAACACAATGGACAGAACGCCCGCGATGCAAAAGAGAATTGCAAGAAACCAATTGCCGTTAGAAAACTGCCTACTGACTTCGCTGGCCGTTAAGCCAACCTCGCCAAAGCTGCCATTTGCAAGTGGATTTACGAGGCCGAAGCCAATGGAAGAAACACCTGCATAAGTCGATGCTTCAGTCAGTCGTTTGAACATAACGATCGTTCCTTTTCACTTTGGTTGTTTTAGGAGCTGATTGATTTTGCTCAAGGATTGTCACAACCCGAACCAGCTCTTTTCCTTGCCGGGTTTGCTCCAGGGCAATGTGGCCCAAAATCGCAAACACCGCGGATAGAATTAGCGCGTGAAGTGCGCCCGTACTCACGTCACCAAACCTTTGCGATTTTTCCGCCGCCATAGACCACAGCGGCAACAACAAGCCACTTTGTGAGCGTTGTGGCGCTGTCCATTGTGTCTCGAGACAACCACAGCCCACCAAGGCCCAGTGCGCCGATTAAAAGTAATGGCATCAGTCAATCCCCGTGTAAAAAATGTGAACACCAATGCGGGCCGATATGCGCGCATTTGGGCTTGCGGCCACCCAAAATGGATCGGCGATATATTTGGCGTGATAGTGCGTTGCGCCGCCAGTGCGATCACCCAGCTGATAATTTTCAGCCTGAGTTGCGACCTGAATGCATTGGTCAAAAACATTGCTGGAACCCGGCAGCTTGCCTTCAATTCGCGCCCGCATTGGATCAGCTGCATTCCAGCAACTGAATTGCCAAGACTGGCGGCATACGCTCGCAATGTTTGACGGATAGCGCCGATCCCGAACGCGGTTAATCACCACGTTTGCAACAGCTTCTTTGCCAGCATTATTTTCACTTGCAGCCTCACCATAAATAGTGCGCGCAAGTGTCAAAACATCATTGCTGACCTGAGAGGTTGGCGCGGGCGTATATCCGCCTCCACCACCACCCCAAAATGGCAATGGCGCAGAACCACCGCCGCCGCCAAACACGTTATCCAGCCATGATAAATCGATAGTCGTGGGCGGGCCTGAAGGCTCTGGCGTTTGATAATCCAGCCAGACATTGCCTTGCGCCTTATTGTAGGCAGATGCAGCGCGCACAGCGAACGCCATTGCGCCAATAAGCAGAGCTACACCAGCGACTTTAGCGCGGTCACTCATTACATATCATCCCATGTGATCACGCAGCTATTTTGTGAGTACGTTACCACCGACACCTCATATCCGGGCTGGACTAAGATTTCTTGGTCCATCGATAGAAAAGCAAACGCAGTGCGTTCGTCACAAGCCCAAATGGGCAAATCATTGACTTTCAACATGCAATGAACGTTGTGTATCGAGTTCACATTCGAGCGAGAAATCAAAAAGGAGCGGATTATTATACCGCTCTGATTTTGCGCCGCTGATATCAATATATCTCCCTGCCCGGGAACGATCGGAAGGGCTGACTGCGCAAAACTAGTCGTATTGATTGCATTTGAATTACCGCCAATGCGTCTCATATTTTCAAACATATCAACCACCTATAACCTGAATACGACCAACAAAATTACCGACAGTTTCTGCAAAAAATGCATTGCCAAAAGGCAGTTTCAATGTGTCACCGGGTAACAAAACCCATATGCCGCCGTTCAATAAAACAGGCACCGCAGACATATTTTGAATTTTGATTTCGGTGCGCGTTGGATCAGCAGGAGCAATCTGAATTGAGCCAGCTGCAGGCAACGCAATAATTCCAGAAACAGCAATCGGCGGGGCCGGTGTTTGATTAATGACTGGAATTGCGTTGGCACTGCTAATCGAAACGCGGTTGTCTTCAACGCGACCGTCAGTCGCAATCACAGTCACA
The DNA here is from genome assembly GCA_002746425.1 of Hyphomicrobiales bacterium. GTDB lineage: Bacteria > Pseudomonadota > Alphaproteobacteria > Rhizobiales. Next base: position 36,267 of record NVXB01000029.1, read on the forward strand.
ATCAGCGTGTTAAACAGGTCGGTGTTGATGATATCGAAATATTTAAACTGGTCGCGGCCAACCTCAAAACCCAAGCTTTTATCAAATGTTGCAGCTGCACCGCCGCCATTAAATCGCACTTTAAAAGGCCCGGTGCTTTCCATGACCCGGAAATACGTGCCTTCCATGTGCAAGCGCATTTCAGCGCCAGGCAGAACCCGCACATTGGCAGCTTCGCGCAGCGTAATGATCGGCTCCTGAATGACAGTAGGCACGGCTTCAGTGGACATTTAAAGTCTCCAAACGTAGGCAGCGGCAACGCCTGCCATAAGCAGCGGCACAACAATTGAATTTGGCTGTGTGTTTTCTGCAATTTCTTTAAGAGCATCTTGGCTATCGCCGACTGCCCCCAGAGACTGCGTGACGAGCTCAAAAGCGCCTGTTGTCGTGTTTTGAACCAACTCCAACAAGTCCTCAGGGATCATATCAATCGTGACATCTCCAGCATGTGAAATCGCTATGCCGTTGTCTTGAGCAGCGGCGCGGTTGTCTTCCTGCTTGGTGCTGGATTTGTTTTTTGATGATGAAAAACCCATTACAGAAGCCTCATCAACATCGTGGCAGCTGGATGATAATTCAGCTTTTCCAAAGCGGCAGAAAGAGCCTCACGGCTAACCGGCACACAAATGCCTTTTGCGCCCGCCGCCTCTGCAATACGATCAAGAGTTTCAACCAGTGCCGGCAACCATTTGACGCCTTTTATTGACTGGCCGTTCGTTGCAATCACATCAACCCACTTGTGCGGGCCGCGCACGGCAATGGTCCATGCGCAGGCAAACATCAACTTGCCATCATCACGCAATGTCAGACATCGCGTGCTGTCATGGCTCAGCGTTTCGTCATCAATTTGATGGACGTTCTGATTTTGCTTAAGCAGCTCCAGAACATCGCCTTGGCATCGCTCATCGGCTTTGACAATAATGTTCATTTTAGCGCCTCAAAAAGAAGAAAAGTGCACCGGCACCAGCAAGCCAAACCCAGATTGGAACACCGGCTGGACCAGCAGCATTTAAGCCACTATTTCCAAACGGGTCCCAGTTGCCCGGGTTCCAATTAGCGTTGATGACCTGACTGGCGTTCGATTGCGGCGTGATATTCAGATTTAGAGGCGGTAGAGGCGGCATAAACTGACCCTACTTTTTGTTCAGAAAGAGGAAGGCCAGCAACAAGGCACCGCCAATCATCACCATCATCATTGGGTTGAAACCAGCCTGATATTGCTGCATTGGCGGTGCAACTGGGGATGGCATATCATCGGCATGATCCAAACGATCCCAGATATCCAAACCAGTATTCAGCAAGCCGCCGATACCAGTCCAAAAACCACCACCGAAGCTGCCAGAATAATTATCAGCTACTGGTGAGCCGCCGCCGTACGTACCGCCCGGAAGGCTCCAAGTTGTTGATCCCGGAGGCGCGGGCGGAGTGTCGTAACCCCAGCCCGAAAATCCGACATCCCATGGTGATGGCCCGTTACCATATAATCTCATATCAAATGTCCTTAAGCGTTAGCCGGGCCGATAAATTCCCAAACGAGGAAAAATGGATTTGCCACAACCATCTCAAATTCGAGTTGGAACTCGGAGCGTGTGACCTGATTACCAACGGCAAGGGCTTGATCAATGCGATCTGCAACCCGTTCAGTGGCGTCAAAGGCTACTGGGAACATTCCAGCCACTGGCTTACCACCAGCGGGCTGAATGAGAGCCTCAGCCAACGCCCGATCAGCGTTGAAAACTTCAAAGTCATTGACCTTGACACGAACGTTGGCAATATCGCCTTGAGTGGTTTCAAAGCAATGGAAGCCGTGCAGCGAACCACTACCGGGAACATTGTTCAATGTATGTGGGCCGGTTGCCGCCACTGGCACCTGTTGGCGCGTGTATTTGCGGATCAATCCAAGACCACCGGGCTTGCGGTCATATTGACTGAAGCATTCAAGCGCTGGCGCGTTTGCTCCAGGAGCAATTTCAACATCAATCTGGAATGTTCGAATATTGCCGAACAATTGCCATCCAGTGCTGTCTTCACCCGCTGGAGATCGACGCCAAGGCTCAGAAAAGAACAACGGCAAATAACCATCAATGAAAGTGTAGCCGTGACGCTCGTAAATGGCGAAAAGCTCTTTGGGGGAAATCTCCCACTGAACAATGCCATTCAGCATGACCTTGATGCGCAGGATATCTGTCTCAATGGTCGCGCGGTTGGCATTGGTTTTGTATTTGATCCAAAGCACATGATACCGGCGATCCACCGGCAAATCGATTGTTGCCGTGGTGTTAGGCTGGACATTGGAAAAGGCGGATTGCTCGCCGACATATCTTGTCATGTGATCCCCTTAAGAGCCGTAACCAGCTGTAATGCGTTGAGCGATTGGATTGGCTGGGAACATGCTTAGGAGATATCCAAGCGCTGCAATCCCTGCCATGACCGTAACAACGGCTTTAATTTCAGTTTTCGAAACCATTAGTTCTCTCTGGGTTTGGGTAAAATTGGAGCAACAAAGATTTGGAAAACGGCCATTGCCGCAACCGAAACCACTATGCTTGTGATGATTGTTTTGGTGCTCATAGCCCTAAGATCATGCATAGGAACAAACCAAGATCAAATAGAAAATTCAGTCCGTACGTACGTACGAAATCTTACCAGTGCGTGAGGTTTTGCCACGGCGGAAATTGCCGTTTTCTATCTCTATGAACTCAAATCGTTGCATGGAATTCAGCATTGGCAGATGTTGCCTGCCTATCACTTTTGCGATTTCCACCCGGTCATTTTGATTAGCCAGGGTAAACACATATGTGCGGGCCGTATTGCCGCGAAAATCGGAACTTAGCAGTGCTGGCCGCTGTGAAACGCCAATGGCCTCAATGCCCCAATGACGCCCTTGCAGGATGACACTTTGCATTGAGGCATATTTGCGACTGAAAGCCTGATTGGGCATCGACATGTTGGCTTCTTCAACAACCATCATCAATTTGCGATGGTCGCGGTTTTCCCGGTATGGCTGCTGAACCTTGAAGCACATTGATGCCAGTTCATGCAGATCCTCTATGTGAGCACCTGCTGTTGGCAGAAACGAGATTTTAAATCCAGACTTCCAGCGTTTTCCCATTGCTTGAACGACTTCTTTGATCGTCTTGCATTGGACCCAACCACGCCCGCCATATTCACCGATGGTATCGAATGCCAAGATTTTCTCGTAACCCGATTTAATCAAGCCCTTGGTGAGCGTGCTTTTGCCAGAACCACGCATGCCGTAAACACCAATTAGCTCAGCGTCCTTTTCCATCATGCGCCTTGAGCCAAGAAGTCAGGTATATCTATAGGCTGATTATCAGGTGTTGGCCGTTCGGATGCCTCACTCTCGGTTTTAGCCGGCTTTTTTTGAGGATTGATTTCTTTGGCCTTATTGGCCTTTCGATCTTCATCAATCCTAGACTTCAATTCCATGGCGACCATGCGCAATTTGAAGCCAAAGAAGGCCGCAATAGGCAGTAGATTATCAAACCATTTGCTGCCCGGCTCAATCATAAACCCAATCACGGAATGTTCTTCAGCCGCGATGTTGTAAATAGCATTACATGCCTTTCGTGCTGAAATTTCTTCTTCAGCAGCGATAGGCAACGCTTTGATTGGAAACGGTTTTACTGGAAACGCATTGGGAATGCTCAGCATGTTTTCCACTCGATCATAAAACTCATCTCTTGTGAGCATGCCGGGTGCATCCCGCTGGCTGAGTGGAATGACTTCGATAGCCATTTCCGTCTCCATAGGCCCATCCAGATCGGCCAAAATTTCCTCAAAGTTAGGTTCACTCGTATCCGAAGAGACTGCTTCCAGATTTTCGCTCTGATCCGTTTCCGGGTTCGGCTGGTCGCTCTGATTTCTCTGGCTCAGTTTTTTCGGTGGCATCTGCCTTGTTCCCTTTTTCAAAATCGTGCTTCATTTGTTCGGTTGATTGTTGGCCAAACCGGTGTTGATCGCCGCAAGCCTTGCGGTCCACATGACCGTTGCAGCTGTAATAGAGCCCGCCACGCTTGTTTTGCCGAACCTGCACAGTTGCTGTGCAGGCTGGCTGAAGACATTTCATTTCCCCAACGACGACAACGTCAGACATTGGTCGCAGCCGCAGCTGCAATTTCTTCAGGTGTTTTGGGTCGCTCTGGCGGAGCAAATTTTGTGCGATCACCAACAACAGGCGGCATTTTCAACCGGTTATGCTCAACAATGGTGTCGAGCTTGGTTTCGAGATCCGTTAATTTCTCCAAACCTAATTCTGAGTGTTGTTCCAGTTCATGTCTGTACTGGGATATTTCGCTGTGAACGTTACTGAGAGCCGATTGGAGCGACATAAATGCATGCCCCAGATCCTCGAACTCAGAGCGTGTCACAAAATCCGCTTTCGGATCTGGGACCGCCTCTGTTGCCGGCACCTGCTTTTCCGGCACGCCGGTCATATCTGACTGCAGCCCGATTTCACTCGCAGCTTTATTTTGATCTTCTGTATTCATTTGCAATATGCCTCATCTCTAATTTGATCCCGCCATTGTTTAGAACCTTCACGCCTCTGGCGGTTTTGGGCGTTCGGTATACGTTGTGTGGTGGTGGTTTGTTCTGGGAAGGCGCTATGCCGTGACGATCAAGCAATTGGTCAATGGCCTTGGTGCCACCAGCTTCACCAGCTTCCAGAACCTGAATGGTGAGCTTTTCGCGAACTAGTCGCCACCACAGGCCGTGTTGAAAGCGGTAGACTTCCCCGCCTTCATCATATTCCGGTAAATCGTCATCAAGCTCTAACTGCTCGTCAGCAACAGGACCGCGCAGGCCGTACAGCTCGCGAATGCCGCGCGCATAGGTCAGATGCCGCGCGCCATGGAATGCTTTGACGTATTCCACAAACAGGTTCCCTGCCCACTTATCGCCATGGCCACAATCATCAAGCAATTGCCAAGGAGAACGTCCGGCTTTGCCGAGCTTTTCGGAGCCTTTTGCAATCTCGGTGCCAGCGCCCCATTTGGCCACATACTGCGCGGCCACATCTGCATTCTTGGCACGCTGGAAATCAAAGCCTAGGCGGCAGGCTTCATATCCCTTTCGCTTCAAAACTTTTTTCCAACGGTCAAAGATACTGTCAGCGACCGCAGTTAATTCAGCGCTTGAGAAATTGCGCGCCATGAACAAAACGTGGATGTGTGGATGCCAACCGTTTTGACCGTGTGTGACTTCCATCGACCGGATATACCCGATGATGTTGTATTGATCCCGCAATCTGCGCATCGCTCCAGAGCGCAATAATTGATCCCATGCCCAAGCGACCGTCTTTCGCAAATGCTCGCAATTATCACCCAGCCCATGGCGCATTGTGAGCGTGGCCATATATGACGATTGCCCCGCCTTCGAATGCGCTTTGATCAGCTCGCCAACTTCGGTTGATCGGCGCGCTGATATCTTGCTTGCACATTCTGGACAGGCCCAAATTGAACAGCAGGTGTAAACGCCACGGTATCCACAACGGCCATTTGATTTTTGGTGAACTGTCACTTGCGGCCCGCATGGCGCATGCCCGCACTTGGCGGTGCGATGTTCTTCACCCAACAGCTTTGCGGCTGTCCGTCTCAGGCGGTTTCTCCTACCTCTGGCGGTTTCGGAAGTTGGAATATCCTCAGAGAGTGGTGGGATTATTTGCGTCTCTATGGACGGCACTTGCTCAAGCCGCATTTTTTGCACTCACCAACCGCATGCAGGCAGTAGCGCAGGCCGCTATTTCAGCCCGTGCAGGCTGATAGCGGATTGGCATGAAAGGCCGTACGGGAAAACGTGGGAAGGCATAGCGGGGCGCGTCAGGGTGCTCAGCGTCGAACTCGATTTCGATGTGCGCGCCGTACGTACGGACCAAAGCGGCCAAAGCGTACATATGGAAATGATCAAAGCCCCGACACCAGAGCGTCAGGGCCTTTGTGTATTCGTACGAGATGTGGAGTTTGAACAGTCCATCATGGTCAGCAGGCTTGCCGATCAACCGTAGGAACATTTCAAAGACGGTTGGAGAGATAGGCCAGATTTCAGCATCGCCAGAGTTGCATTGATAGTTCCAGCCCTTGGGCAGGTCATCGCGGTTCATGCGTTTGACGTGGAACTCTGGTTTAGGCTTTTTGGAGAGGGTGAAGCGGTTCAGCAAATCTAGGTTCTGTTGCCGCTCTTGAGGCGTCCTGACCCTTGGCCCTTCATTGTTGGGGATGGCGCGAGTGACTTTCTCGACAGGTTGTTCGAACAGCTCTTTGATAGCTTGCTGGATTTTTTCGCTGAGCATTATGTGAGCACTATTCATATGGCCGCGCCCAAACAGATATCAAACGTCTCGGAGATTCGCACTCGCGCAGCGTTCGATTGTAAAAAGCAATAATCTCCTCAGCACGGCGCTTCGCACTGAGAAGGTAAAAATGTTGAGGTATTTGTTCGTCACCAAATCGAAGGTGGGTAGTGATTTCTTCAGAGAAGGTATGGCGGGGG
>NVXB01000138.1 GCA_002746425.1 Hyphomicrobiales bacterium
TTGTGGCTCGGGCCTGCGCGCCGTGGCGCTTGCCGCCCAGCACATCGCGCTTGGCGACGCCGACATCATTGCCGCCGGTGGTCAGGAAAACATGACCCTCAGCCCCCACGCCGCCAACCTGCGCGCCGGGCAAAAGATGGGTGATTTACAGTTCATCGACATCATGATCCGCGACGGGTTGTGGGACGCGTTCAACGGCTATCACATGGGCCAGACGGCTGAAAACGTCGCCGCCAAATGGGGGATTTCCCGCGACGAGCAGGACGAATTTGCCGTTGCCTCGCAGAACAAAGCCGAAGCCGCACAGAAAGCTGGCAAATTCAAAGACGAAATCATTCCTTTCACTGTGAAAACCCGTAAGGGCGAAACAATTGTAGCTGATGATGAATACATCCGTCATGGCGCAACCGCTGAAAGCATTGCCAAACCACGCCCTGCCTTCGTCAAAGACGGCTCTGTAACTGCCGCCAATGCATCTGGCCTCAACGACGGCGCTGCTGCCGTCATGCTGATGAGCGCCGCCGAAGCTGAAAAGCGCGGCCTGACACCGATTGCACGTATCGCCAGCTCGGCAACCGCTGGCGTTGATCCAGCCATCATGGGCAGTGGCCCAATTCCAGCATCACGCAAAGCACTCGAGCGGGCTGGTTGGTCTGTTGGTGATCTGGACCTAGTTGAAGCCAATGAAGCCTTTGCGGCACAAGCTTGCGCCGTCAACAAGGACATGGGCTGGGATCCAGAAATCGTCAACGTCAATGGTGGCGCGATTGCCATCGGCCACCCAATTGGCGCATCTGGCTGCCGCGTATTGGTAACTCTGCTGCATGAAATGCAAAAGCGCGATGCCAAAAAAGGTCTTGCCACTTTGTGTATCGGCGGCGGTATGGGCATTGCCCTGACGGTTGAGCGCTAAAAAAACATGCGGCCAGATAGGCATTTTTTCTGGCCGCAACATACCAATTGAAACAACACTTTTAAGACTTAACGGGGAAACGTAAATGGCAAAAGTAGCATTGGTAACCGGCGGCAGCCGGGGCATTGGCGCAGCAATAGCAACCGCATTGAAGGCAGCCGGATATTCCGTCGCGTCCAGCTATGCAGGCAATGATGAAGCCGCAGCTAAATTCACAGCGGAGACAGGCATTCCAGCGTTCAAATGGGATGTATCCGACTATGATGCTTGCGTTGAAGGCATCGCCAAAGTTGAAGCTGAGCTTGGCCCGATAGACATTCTGGTTAACAACGCTGGCATTACCCGTGATGGCATGTTCCACAAGATGAAACCCGAACAATGGCAAGCCGTCATCAATACCAACCTCAACGGTCTGTTCAACATGACCCGCCCCATCTGGGAAGGCATGCGCAATCGTGGTTTTGGCCGCGTCATCAACATCTCTTCCATCAATGGCCAAAAAGGCCAAATGGGTCAGGTCAATTATTCCGCCGCTAAAGCCGGTGATATTGGCTTCACCAAGGCATTGGCTCAAGAGGGTGCTGCCAAAGGCATCACCGTCAACGCCATTTGCCCCGGTTATATTGGCACTGAAATGGTGCGCGCTATCCCGCAAGAAGTGCTCGACAAACGCATCATTCCATTGATCCCGGTTGGCCGTCTTGGCGAGCCCGAAGAAATCGCCCGCTGCGTCGTCTTCCTAGCCAGCGACGATTCCGGCTTCATAACAGGCTCCACACTGTCCGCAAATGGCGGCCAATATCTGGCGTAACAGGCTGATAGCCTGATTGTTTCAGACGCGCCTTTGTCATTAATAAAGTGTCCTGGTCTCGTGCCGGGAGCTCACTTACTTTCAATTCATTGTAACGGCCAGCCAAACACAGTCATCCGACATCCCTTAACATGGTTTGCATGCCGGAATCCTCTCTACACCGATCTTAAAAACTTTGATATTGAAGCCAACAGGTCAATTCCGAGGAAAGAAAATTTAAAAGATTCTGAAAATATTCTTCATGGTAGCTGCACAAAAATAATGGAAATTAGGTAATGCTTTTTGGCAATTGCATTTGCCCTTTCCTGTTATTATTATCTGTGTTTGTAAAGTTGTTTCAATAGTCGATATTTGTTTGGTGACTGAATGATTGATGTGTGCTTAGTATCTGGCCGTCGCCCAGAGTTGTTACGTTCAACGATGGATTCATTTGAAAAATTTGCGTTTAGCAATTTTCAAATCAAGGATTTTTTTGTCAATATTGATAGTATCTTCGGTACAGAAGAAGACGAGCAACAATGTGTTCAAATTATCAAAGAATATTTTCCAAGTGCAAAAATAGTCAGAAGCGGTGAAGCAAATTTTACTGCGGCCGTTAAAAATCTCTGGTCTCGCACCTCGGCGAACCATATCTTCCATTTGGAAGACGACTGGATACTAAATGAAAAAATTGATGCCAATTTATTAAGAATGTTCGACGGAGTTACAAAACAATTGTGCTTTATTTGCAAAGAAAAGAATTGGGACGGACACGCTCTGTTTTCACAACTACAGACGAAAAAGAAGTTTCTCGGTATAACCATCAATCGAACATTATCGCCTAGATTTTCAACATCACCATCTATAATAGAAGGCAATTTTTCTCGCAACTGCGCGGAATTAATGGATTTAAACTACAATCCTGAAAAACAGTTTTATAAAGGGTTTAATCTACGCCTTGAAGAATATGTTTACCCATTCAGGTCGCGTCTCATAAACGGAAAAATCAACAGCAACATAATCGAAGATACAGGAAGGCATTGGCGAGAGAAAAGAGACATACACAAGCAAATTTTCTTCGGAAACAACCGCGGGAAAAATGCTGGACTTGAAAATTACACTCTTGGTAAAGATCCTGAAACAAAAAATTAGTCTGACACTGACGCACCAATTCATGCTGCACAATGTTATTACCGTGCACAAAAGGAGATGCTGTAATGCAGGCTACAGTTTTAACCAAAAACTGTAGCGCATATTGTCACCCATTTTCAAACGTCTACAATAACATTTAGCCCTGAAGAATGGGCAAAATATTATTTCCGATCCCATTGCAAATAAATAACCAAACTACGGCCATTTCACCTCTGGCGGCATGCTTGAAAGAATAGAGTCGACATTACCTCCAGTTTTCAAGCCAAAAATTGTGCCTCGATCATAAAGCAAATTGAACTCGACATAGCGTCCGCGCCGCACGAGTTGCTCTTCGCGGGCCGCGTCATTCCATGGGGTTTCCATGTTGGTGCGCACCAGCTCTGGATAGACATCGCGAAAAGCTCGACCCACACCCTGAGTGAATGCGAAATCGGCGTCCCAATTGCCCGAGTGTAGGTAATCATAGAAGATGCCGCCGACACCGCGCATTTCTTTGCGGTGGGGTAGATAAAAATATTCATCACACCAGTCTTTGTAGCGTGGGTAGTCGGCAACTTCATGAGCCTCACATGGTGCACGCATTGCAGCATGGAATGCAGTTGTGTCGGCATCTTCTTGTGTACGGCGCACATCCAAAACCGGTGTTAAATCTGCACCACCGCCAAACCACTGGCGGGTTGTTACGACCATGCGGGTATTCATATGCACTGCAGGCACGTTGGGGTTTTGCGGGTGTGCGATCAAAGAAATGCCTCCCGCCCAAAACCGAGGATCTTCACTTGCGCCAGGAATATTACCGCGAAATTCTGGGGCGAACTCGCCGTGCACAGCAGAAATATGCACGCCTACCTTTTCAAACACACGGCCTTTCATAATTGACATTTCGCCGCCGCCGCCCATCGAGCCATCATGGTCTGTGCGTTCCCATGGTGTGCGTTCAAAGCGTCCGGCATTTTGATTAGATAACGGGCCTTTCAGATCATCTTCCAAAGCCTCGTAGCTGGAGCATATATCATCGCGCAATTGGCGGAACCAATCGGTCGCCTGTTGCTTTTTGTCATCCAGATTATCCGGCAGCGGGGCGTCAAAATCTTTCACGGCATTATCCTTCGTCATCTGTATTATTTGTATCGGGTTCACCGCCTGCTGACCAGCATCAAGACTGCTGGAAATTCCAATTACGCAGGAAAGCTGGCCGTTTGGCGCAGCGCCTCGCCCAGCACCATAGCGCCAGAGATGGCAATATTTAGCGAACGTGTGTCGCTGTGCATTGGGATCAGAAGTCGACATTCACAACTGTGATATACTGCATCAGGTACACCAGCCGATTCGCGCCCCAACAGAAGCACATCACTGTCTCTAAAAATGAAATCCGTATAGGGTTGTGCCGCCTTGGTGGACAGCAAGATAATCCGGCGGTTTTCTTCGCTGCAATATGCCTGAAATGCTGCCCAGTCAGCGTGCTGCACCAAAGATGCCTTATCGAGGTAATCCATACCYGCACGGCGGAAATTTTTGTCGCTCAATGCAAATCCGGCGGGCWGAATAACGTGCACTGGCACWCCAAGGCAGGCCCCTGTGCGCAGCAACGTTGCTGTGTTTTGTGGAATATCCGGCTGATAAAGTGCAAGTGAGAGCGTCATATATGATCTTTGTATGAGAGTAGTATTGCCATGTTAAAGCACATTTTGCGCCCTTTTGAACGCATCATCGACCCGCTAACCCCTTCGCCAACAGATGATTTGCCACAGGGCAATGTTATGGGGTTCATCTGGTATTTTGCGCGCCAGGCCAAATGGCCGTTTGTTCTGTTCCTGATCAATGGCGTCCTAGTTGCTGGCGTGGAAGTTATTCTGTTCCGCTTTATCGGCCAGATCATTGATTTGCTCAACGATCCAACGATCCAAGCAAGTCGAGAGACRCTATTTGCCGATCACGCCACCACATTTTTGGGCATGGCATTTGTCATCATCGTTGCGCGCTTTCTGATTCTGGCCGCCGCTGCGATACTGGATCAGCAAGTTATTGTGCCAAGTTTCTTCAACATGGTGCGCTGGCAGGCTCACCGCGCCGTCATCCGCCAATCGCTCACATATTTTCAAAATGATTTCGCCGGGCGTATTGCCACCAAAGTGCTGCAATCGGGTCAGGCTGTTGGTGAGTTCATTCTCAACATCATGCAGGGCATCTGGTTCTTTTTCATAATAGGTGTCTCCACTATCGGCATTTTTTCAGGGCTCGATTGGCGCTTAGCACTGTTGGTTTTTGTTTGGTTTGTAGCTTACTTCGCACTTGCCAGTATTCTTGTGCCGCCCATCCGCAAGGCCGCCAGAAACTCTACAAATATGCGCTCCATCTTCAATGGGCTTTGGATTCAGTCCCTGTGTT
>NVXB01000030.1 GCA_002746425.1 Hyphomicrobiales bacterium
CCTGAAACGTCAATGACCCTGTGCTGCGAAAAATTACTGTCCTTTGCAAACAGGGAAACGGTCTAGCTCTTCCTGAATATCGGACTTGCTGGCAATCAGCATGGCTTCCTGGTGCAGGCGTTGTGCATCCAGATTGGCATCCGCGTTCATCAACTGGCCCAACTGCTTTTTGATGCGCTTTTCAATCGCTGCAGCACTGCGCCACGGATTGTTTTTTGCTTCCAAAGTCAGCTCATCAATCTCATCAACAAGACGGATAAGCACGGCGTAAAGATGTTTGCCCTCTTCCGCGCGAGAACACTGAAGTTCGGTAATTGCGGCTTCAAAACTAGCCTGAATATCGTCATGAAGCGTATTATCCTGCTCTTCGTCAGGGTCTTCAGAAACGCGCTCTAACACACCGGGAAGATTCAGAATTTCGGTTGCGCTGGCAGGCGCTACTTTGGCAGCTTTTTCAATCTCGGCAATAAATGAAATGGCCTGCTGCAAAGCTTCAGCATTAATTTTGAGAGACTGTTTGCGATCGCCCGCTTTGAGCACAAAATTGCATTGAACATTGCCGCGACCAAGCTGGCTTTGGGCGTATTTACGGCAGTGTTGCTCAACAACATCAAGGCTTTGCGGCATCCGCACTTTGATGTCCAGGCCCTTGCCATTGACGCTTCGCAGCTCCCAGTGCCAATTCACATCATCCAGCGCACCAGCGGAGCGGCCATAGCCCGTCATACTGTTCAAACTCATGACAGTTCTCCGATTTTCCGGTTTTAGCAATGCGTCAGCCCCGCATAGCGAGGCTGGTACTGGTTAGTTGGCGCTTGGCTCTTGAGCCTTTTCCGCGGCACGGTCTTTTTCGACCTGACGCCAATTGCGCACATTGGCATTATGCTGTTCCAATGTTTCAGCAAAAGCATGGCCACCGCTGCCATCAGCAACAAAATACAAATCTTTGGTTTTGGCAGGGTTGATAACAGCTTCCAGCGCCGCACGGCCCGGATTGGCAATTGGTCCCGGTGGCAGTCCATTGATCACATAAGTGTTGTATGGCGTATCAGAACGCAAATCAGAGCGGGTAATAGAGCGTCCCAACGAGCCTGCGCCGCCCACAAGACCGTAGATAACGGTTGGGTCAGTTTGCAGGCGCATGCCTTTTTTCAAACGGTTGATGAAGACCGAAGCAACCCGTGGACGCTCATCTGCAAGGCCGGTTTCTTTTTCCACGATACTGGCCAGAATGACCATTTCTTCGGGTGTCGAAATCGGCAAATCAGGTGAGCGGCGCGACCAAACATCGGCAACAATTTTGTCGCGTGACGCGCGCATGCGCGCCAGAATTTGGCCACGATTATCACCGCGCGTAAACTTGTAAGTCTCTGGCAACAAAGTACCTTCTGGCGGTACAGTTTCGATGATACCGCCAAGAACAGTGTCCTTGTTCAAAATTTCAACGATCTGCTGCGAGGTGCGTCCCTCTGGCAGCGTGATGCTGTGCAGGATGGATTTACCTTCCACCAGCTTGGAAACAACAATATCCATCGAGACATTTTCTTCGAACAGATATTCGCCCGCTTTCAGCTTGCCATGGGCATCGGAAATTCTGACGCTGGCCAAAAACAGCACCTTGTTATCAATGACGCCACTTTCATCAAGCAAATTGGCAATGCTTTGCACATTCATGCCGCGCTCAATCAACACTGCTTTGGCGCTTGGCAGCGGCCCGTCGGCTTCATAAATGGTTTTGCCGTAATAAAGCATGCCAGCAAACACGATCAGCAAGACAATGGAGAACATGAAGATGAAGTTCAGCAACCGCACAACGGGGCTGCGGCCACGCTGGTTGCCAGCGGGCGGTGGTGGCGGTGCAACAGACTGAAGTGACTGCCGTGCACTGCGCGGAGAATAGCGGCGATCTTCGCTTTGGAAATCCAGCGGATCGTAACCAGTGCCGTTATCGTCACGCCCGGATTGCGCCATCAGTTCTTCTCCAAATAGAATTCAATGCTTGTAAAAATATGTGCCTGTTAAAAAAAGTGTCAGGCAACTTCCTTGAAAATCAGGGAAGCGTTTGTTCCGCCAAATCCAAATGAATTCGACAGAGCAAYKGAAATAGATTTTTTCTTRGGAACCWTCGGCACCAAGTCAATASTYGTYTCAACAGACGGATTGTCCAAATTGAGTGTTGCAGGRGCWATATTATCACGAATTGCRAGCAAAGAGAAAATCGCTTCAATCGCRCCCGCYGCGCCAAGCAAATGCCCGGTCGCAGATTTRGTYGCGGRCATCGTCAATTGATTGCTGCTGTCTTCAATCAACCGCTCAACTGCGCGCAGCTCAATCTCATCACCAAGCGGTGTCGAGGTGCCATGTGCGTTAACGTAATCAATCTCATCRGCGGAAATGCCAGCGCGTTTCAGCGCAGCTTTCATGCAGCGATACGCGCCATCGCCATCCGAGGCAGGTGCTGTAATATGGTGGGCATCGCCGGAAAGACCATAGCCGACCAGCTCGCCGTACATTTTGGCACCACGTGCCTTGGCGTGTTCGTATTCTTCCAGCACAACAATACCAGAGCCCTCGCCCATAACAAAGCCATCGCGGTCCTTGTCATATGGCCGGGATGCAGCTTCTGGGTTGTCATTAAAGCCAGTTGAGAGCGCGCGACAGGCTGCAAAGCCCGCAATAGACAAGCGGCAAACGGGCGATTCTGCACCGCCTGCAACCATTATATCSGCGTCGCCCAAAGCAACCAGACGACCAGCATCGCCAATGGCGTGTGCGCCGGTRGARCAAGCCGTTACCACAGAGTGGTTAGGGCCTTTAAGGCCRTGTTTGATCGATACATAGCCAGAGGCCAAATTAATCAAACGACCAGGAATAAAGAAGGGGCTGAGCCGACGTGGGCCCTTRTCWCGCAAAATATGCGAGGCCGTTTCGATGCCCTCAAGGCCACCAATACCGGAGCCAATCAGAACACCAGAGGTGATTTGATCTTCATAGCTTTCGGGGTGCCAATCGGCATCATCCAGCGCCTGTTGGGCCGCAGCCATCGCAAAAACGATAAACTGGTCAACTTTACGCTGGTCTTTTGGTACCATCCAATCATCAGGATTATAGGTGCCATTCGTGCCATCACCGCGAGGGATCCGGGCTGCAATCTGGCAGGTAATATCWTCGACTTGAAAGTCGGTGATGCGCTGGGCACCACTTTTACCCGCCAGAAGATTTGACCAAGATGCTTCAACGCCACAGCCTAGTGGGTTAACCGTACCAATGCCGGTAACAACGACACGTCTCATAGACTAACCCAACTGCTTGATTGAAAAATATTAGGCGCTAGCCTGAGCCGTAATGAACTTAACGGCATCGCCAACGGTCACAATGGACTCAGCAGCTTCATCAGGGATTGTCACATCGAATGCTTCTTCAAATTTCATGACAAGCTCAACAGTATCAAGACTGTCGGCACCAAGATCTTCAATGAAGCTGGCTTCCAATTTAACTTTGTCGGCTTCTACGTCCAGGTGACCAACAACGATTTCCTGAACTTTCTCCGCAACACTGCTCATATGCATATTCCTTACGTAACTGACCGCTATGCGCGGTCGATCTAAAATATTGTACCAAAGGCCCAATCAACGTCCACTTAGGTCGTAAATAAGGCCAATTATGGCGCACCGCGCCGTTTTTTTGCTTCAAGCGGACTCAAAAGCCCAATCCCTAAGCCATGTAGGCATCCCCGGTCGTATTGTGCAACCGATTCACCCCTAGTCCCTTGTATACATAGCACCACTACAGCGTTTGCTATCAAGAAATTTGGCGCTTGCTAACACAGTTTATTTTGAAACGCCAGCGCCACACGCACCACAAGTAGCGGTTTTAGCAAAGGTTATGCCGCTGGTTTTAAACCATCGCCATGCCGCCATTAATCTGGATCGTTTCTCCAGTGACGTAACTGGCCTCATTACTGGCCAGATAAACCACTGCCGCAGCGATTTCTTCAGGCGCTCCCAAACGGCCCACAGGCACGGCTGCCAAAATGGTTTCGCGCTGCTTGTCGTTCAGCTTGTCGTTCATCGCAGAATCGATCAGACCCGGTGCCACACAGTTGACGGTAATGCCTCGGCTGCCCACTTCCTGCGCCAATGCTTTGGACATTCCGATAAGGCCAGCCTTGGTTGCTGCGTAGTTGGCCTGCCCGGCATTGCCGACAACACCTGCAACTGACGTGATGCCGATAATACGGCCAAAGCGGGCTTTCATCATGCCGCGAAGGCAGGCACGGGCCAGCTCAAATGGCGCGTTGAGGTTGATATCAACCACTGCATCCCAGTCTTCGTTTTTCATCCGCATCGCCAAACCATCACGGGTGATGCCAGCGTTGTTAWCCAGAATATCAATCTGTCCCAGAGCTTCGATTACGGTGGGCACCAATTTAGCGCGGGCTTCCCGGTCGCTAAGATTACAGGGGAAAACATGTGCGCGCTCGCCCAGTTCCTGCTGCAATGCCTCCAGCGCCGGCACRCGGGTGCCGTGCAAAGCCACAATAGCGCCATTAGCATGGAGTGCTTTGGCGATGGCAGAACCAAGACTGCCACTAGCGCCTGTCACCAGAGCCACTTTTCCAGATAGATCGAACATGCCTGCGTCCCTTTAAAATTGTTAGTCGCGTCTTTTATGCACCCAAAAGTGCGGAAATATCGTCTGGTTTGTTGATGGCTTTGCCTGCCATATCCGGCGCAATGCGCCTGGCCAGACCAACCAGCACCTTACCTGCACCGATTTCATACAACGTATCGACACCATTTGCAGCCATCCARCTTACGCTTTCGCGCCAACGMACACGGCCYGTTACCTGACTTATYAAATTGGCTTTTATRACRWSGGGATCRCTCACCGGCTCAGCAAGCACATTGGCGATAACCGGCACACATGGCGCTTTAAAGGTCACATCGGCCAGGGCCTGCTGCATTTTTTCAGCGGCGGGTTGCATGAGAGAACAATGGAACGGCGCGCTAACCGGCAGCATAAGCGCACGGCGGGCACCGGCAGCCTTGGCCAGCTCGCCTGCCTTTTCCACAGCTTCCTTCGTGCCGGAGATAACAATCTGCCCCGGTGCATTATCATTTGCGACATCGCACACACCGATTGAAGCAACCTCGGCAATCACAGACAGCACCTGATCCAGCTCAAGGCCGAGTATAGCCGCCATCGCGCCCTGCCCGACAGGCACGGCACTTTGCATCGCATCGCCGCGAATGCGCAGCAATTTGGCCGTATCAGCTATTGTTAATGTACCAGCAGCTGCAAGCGCCGAATATTCACCCAATGAATGGCCCGCGACATAAGAGGCTGAGTCTTCGATCTTGATGCCCGCTTCGCGCATCGCTGCAATCGCTGCAAGGCTAACCGCCATCAAGGCTGGCTGCGCGTTGCGTGTCAGTGTCAGGGTTTCAATRGGGCCATCCCAAATGATCTTGCTCAGGGTCTCGCCCAAAGCCTCATCCACTTCATCAAARACAGCGCGCGCSGCYGCRGATGCATCKGCCARTTCCTTRCCCATACCAACAGCTTGGCTGCCTTGTCCGGGGAATGTAAATACTTTGCTCATGTGCCCACTACCTATGATGATTTTGAGCCGTGACACACTCCAAACCATGGTTAGTGTCAAGAAGGTTTATGAAAAACCGATCCAATACGGCTGTTTTAAGCGTTTTATCCTTGCATATCCTTCTTTCACGGCTATAACCGCGCAATCGCAACCGGTTCGGCTGGAGGCTGAACGGAAGGCTGYSCGCGTTTCCTACRCAAATGCTCAATAGGCAATTGGATAGGYARCACGAACAGTAAAGCATCGTCACTATACGGTACTTGGCTTCTGGTGTCTCCGCTCTCGATGCGTCTTCGATCGGCCTTTCCATAGGACATATCTATATGTTCTGGAGGCTTCGATGGGGCTTTGCGCCGAACCAAATTGAAGGAAAGGCAACTTATGCCACTTTACGAGCATGTCGTGCTTGCACGGCAGGACTTGTCCAATCAACAGGCTGAAGCCGTTGTGGACAACATGAAGGAAATCCTGGAGCAAAATGGCGGAACAGTTCCGTTCACWGAAAGCTGGGGCCTSAAAACCCTGTCTTACCGCATCCAGCGTAACCGCAAAGCCCAYATGACATTCATCAACATCGATGCGCCGCATGCGGCCGTTGCTGAAATGGAACGTCAGATGCGCCTTAATGAAGACATTCTTCGGTTCATGACCATTCGCGTCAAGGAACATGAAGAAGGCCCAACTGCAATGATGRTCAAACGTGACCGTGACGACCGCCGTGGCGGCCGTGGYCACCGTGACCGCTAGAAGGATATAGACAATCATGGATATTGCTCAACTCCCACAGCGTCGCCCGTTTCACCGTCGTCGCAAAACATGTCCTTTTTCTGGAGATAACTCCCCGAAGATTGACTACAAAGATTCCAAATTGCTGGGTCGTTACATTTCAGAACGCGGCAAAATCGTGCCATCCCGTATCACAGCGGTATCTGCTAAAAAGCAGCGCGAACTTGCAGCGGCTATTAAGCGTTCCCGCTTCCTGGGTCTGCTTCCATACGTAATCAAATAATTTTAATGGCGGGACTTGCCTTGCGTTAGTCCCGCCGTTTTTCCAGTCAGCTGAACTYAGATARYCTGAGTTCTAACCGCCAGTCGGGACAGCAAAATGACCAYACGACACTRCCCTATTGAGGCCATTTCGATGCCTCCTGCTCTGCAAMTGTCTTGCGACATGACAGCAGAAGCACCCCGCGCCAGCACTTGCGACTTCGCAATCGAGCAGGCATCTCACATTTTAATTAAAGGACACTAAGATGAATATCATTCTTCTTGAACGTATTGCGCGCCTCGGCCAGGTTGGCGATGTTGTACGCGTTAAAAACGGCTATGCACGTAACTTCYTGTTGCCAAAAGGCAAAGCGCTGCGCGCCACCAGCAACAACATGAAAGACTTCGAAAACCGCCGCGTTGAGATCGAAGCACGCAAYCTTGACCTTCAGACAGATGCGCARGACGTTGCAARCCGTCTTGATGGCAAGTCCGTTGTTGTTATCCGCCGYGCCGGTCAAACTGGCCAGCTCTATGGTTCAGTTAACACACGCGATATCGCAACTGCGCTTGAAAGCATCGACTTCAAAATCGAACGCTCCCAGATTCAGCTCAATGCACCGATCAAAACCATTGGTCTGCATCCTTTGAATGTGGCTCTGTTTGCCGATGTTAATGCAACCGTCAACGTCAATGTTGCACGCTCCGAAGAAGAAGCTGAACGTCAGGCATCTGGTGAAGATGTTACCGTTGCAACAGACTTCGACGAAGCAGAAGAAGTTGATGCGGATGCCGTGAACCCAGAAGACGTTTTTGAAGACGGCGCTGGCGAAGATGGTTCTGAAGACGCAAGTGAAGCTGCTGAAGGCGACGCTGCTGATGATGCTTCTGACAATGCTGGCGATTCTGGCGAAGGTGACGACGCTGCTGATGAAGCCGAATCAGATGCATCTGAAGACGACTCCGAAAAATAATTTTTTCTTCAAGACTAAATTTAAACGCCCGGCTGAAAAGTCGGGCGTTTTTTTGTGAGTAGTGGGGATATCCGTAAACTGGGCTGCACGCCCCTTCCGCTGCCGCATTCTTAGGGTTAAGAAAAGGTGAACGGAGCCACACATGAACACCACTGCGCTTGCCGCCGTAAACACCACCGCCAGCGTCGAAGCTGCTGATGACAATTATCGGTTGGCCCCTCACAATCTGGAAGCTGAACAGGCATTGCTGGGTGCAGTACTGGTCAACAACGAAGCCTTTTACCGGGTTTCGGATTTCCTTGAGCCTGAGCATTTTTATGAAGGTCTGCACCGGCAGATCTATGAGGTCATTGCCCAGCTCGTTCGTGTTGGCAAGGTCGCGACGCCGATTACCCTAAAAACCTTTTTGCCCAGTGATGAGCCGGTTGGCGAGATTACTGTCAGCCAATATCTGATCCGGCTGGCAACTGAAGCCACCACCATCATCAACGCCGCAGATTATGGCCGCTCGATTTACGATCTGGCCATTCGTCGTTCCCTCATCGGGATTGGCGAGGATATGGTCAATGACGCGTTTGATTCGCCCGTAGACCACATTCCGCGCGAGCAGATTGAAGATGCCGAAAAGCGCCTTTTTGAACTGGCCGAACAAGGCCGCCACGAAGGCGGGTTCCACAGTTTTAACGATGCGCTGAAAGATGCCATCGATATGGCCAGCTCGGCCTATCAGCGTGACGGCAATTTGTCCGGCGTCTCATCGGGTCTGCGCGACCTTGATAAGCAGATGGGCGGCTTGCAGGCTTCCGATCTTATCATTCTGGCCGGTCGTCCTGCTATGGGCAAAACCTCACTGGCCACCAACATCGCCTTTAACATCGCCAAAGCCTATCAGGGCGAAGTGCAGGCAGATGGCACGACAAAAACGGTCAATGGCGGCGTTGTCGGCTTTTTCTCGCTGGAAATGTCATCCGAGCAATTGGCAACCAGGATTATCGCCGAGCAATCGGGCGTGTCATCCTCTGAAATCCGCCGTGGTTCGATTAACGAGCAGCAGTTTAACGACATCGTTGTTGCAAGCCAGCAGATGCAGACCATACCGCTTTATATCGATCACACCGGTGGTATTTCCATCTCGCAGCTCACTGCACGCGCAAGGCGGCTCAAGCGTCAGCGCGGCCTTGATTTGCTGATCGTGGATTATCTGCAATTGCTATCCGGGTCCGGCAAGCGTTCTGATAACCGGGTGCAAGAATTGACAGAAATTACCACCGGCTTGAAGGCCTTGGCCAAAGAGCTGGAAGTGCCCATTTTAGCCCTGTCCCAATTATCTCGTCAGGTGGAATCGCGCGATGATAAGCGCCCCATGCTTTCCGATTTGAGGGAATCAGGCTCCATCGAGCAGGACGCCGATGTGGTGATGTTCGTGTTCCGCGAAGAATACTATTTGCAGCGAATGATGCCCAAGGAAGGCAGCGAAGAGTTTTTCAAATGGCAGGCTGAAATGGAAGAGCTGGAAGGCATTGCTGAAATCATTATCGGCAAGCAGCGACATGGTCCAACCGGCTCTGTGCGGCTGCAATTCGAGGCAGAATTGACCCGCTTTAGCGATCTTGCCCAAGATGACCATATGCCCGCGCAGTATGAATAGCCTGTCATCCACTTCAGAAAATTTGACTGTTTCAGAAGAGTTGGCTGGCGGACGTCTGACAATTGATCTGGGTGCCATCGCCGATAATTGGCGCAAACTCAATGCCATGACGCCGGATGCAGAATGCGCCGCCGTGGTTAAAGCCAACGCCTATGGGCTTGGTATATCGCGCGTTGTTCCCACCCTTTGGCGCGCAGGGTGCCGCATTTTTTTCGTGGCGCTGCCAGAAGAAGGCATTGCTGTGCGCAAAGCAGCGCCAGAAGCAACCATCTATATTTTGTGCGGTTTCTTGCCCGATGCTGCAAAAACATATCTCAACCATCAATTACGCCCGGTACTAAGCGCGCGGGCCGATGAATGGCTCGCAATTGGCCGCGCCACAAACGCACCTTATGCGGTTCAACTGGAAACCGGTATGAACCGCCTTGGCATGGATGTCGCAGATTACGCCGCATTTATGGAAAGCGCTGATTATCCGCCAAGCCTGCAAATCAGCCATCTGGCCTGTGCCGATACGCCGAAACACGCGCTAAACCAGCACCAACGACAAAACTTTGACAGCGCCGTTAAACTGGCACCTCAAATACCCAAATCTCTCGCAAACTCAGCCGGTATTTTTCTGAGTGCGGATTATCACCATGATTTGGTGCGCCCCGGCATAGCGCTTTATGGCGGCGCATCAGCTGAAACTCACCTTGCTCAAAACCCGATGAAACCTGTTGTGCGTGTGGAATCGCGGATACTGCAAATAAAGTTCGTGCCCGTTGGCCAAACAATCGGCTACGGCGCGCATGAAACGGTTTTGCCAACAGATGGCCATTTCCGTATCACGGCAACCTTGGCATGTGGCTATGCGGATGGTTATCTGCGTTCCTGCAGCTCTAGCGATTCGGCGAAAGGCGGCTTTGCCGCGTGGCGCGGGCAAAAAGTGCCTCTCATTGGCCGGGTGTCGATGGACCTCATCAGCGTTGATATGACGGATCACCCCAAGCTAAATGATTTACGTGATCAAAGCTGGAAAGATGAGTGGATCGAGTTGATCGGGCCAACAATTACCTTGGATGAGGTGGCAAGCGCCGCTGGTACAATTGGCTACGAGCTTTTGACCGGACTTGGTCAGCGCTTTCACAAGATATACATTAACGACAACAACTAGTCTGGACCCTTTGTGGCGAAACAAAAACTCCAATATGTCTGCCAAAGCTGCGGCGCTGTTCACAGCCGGTGGACCGGAAAATGCGACGCCTGCAATGCGTGGAACACAATTGTTGAAGAACGCTCCAGTGGCGGCATTGGCGGATCGTCCAAAAAGCTCATCGGCAAGGGCCGTATTGTCGAGCTTGTTCCCTTGCAAGGCGAATCGCCCGAAGCACCGCGCATAAAGTGCGGCATATCGGAGCTAGACCGGGTTACCGGCGGCGGATTTGTGCCAGGCTCCGCGCTGTTGGTTGGCGGTGATCCCGGCATCGGAAAATCCACCATATTGCTGCAAGCTGCTGCCAATCTGGCTATTTCAGGTGAAAAAGCCGGCCATAAGGTTGTCTATATCTCTGGCGAAGAAGCCATTGCGCAGGTGCGCTTGCGCGCACAGCGCCTTGGGTTGGCCAATGCGCCGGTACAATTGGGCGCGGAAACCAGCGTTGAGGATATTTTGACAACGCTGGAAGCGGACACGCCGCCTACCCTGCTGATTCTGGATTCCATCCAGACGCTTTGGACATCGCAAGTTGATTCTGCGCCGGGCACGGTTACGCAGGTGCGCACAGCAGTGCAGGCGATGATTCGTTACGCCAAGAAAACCGGAACAATCGTCATTCTCGTTGGCCATGTCACCAAGGATGGCCAAATCGCCGGGCCACGCGTGGTAGAACACATGGTTGATGCCGTGTTTTACTTTGAAGGCGAAGGCGGGCACCAATTCCGCATCATGCGGGCAGTTAAAAACCGTTTTGGCCCGACCGACGAAATCGGCGTGTTYGAGATGACCGGCAGCGGACTGCGCGAGGTTTCCAACCCMTCAGAGCTGTTTTTGGGCGAGCGCAARGCCAAYAAYCCCGGCACMGCCGTKTTYGCCGGYATGGAGGGCACGCGCCCSGTGYTGGTRGAAATTCAGGCGCTGGTGTCGCCYTCTTCCCTTGGCACRCCGCGCCGCGCCGTTGTGGGCTGGGACAACAACMGGCTRGCGATGATCATCGCYGTGCTGGAAACCCATTGCGGCGTTAAAATWGGCGCAAATGATGTGTATCTCAACATCGCWGGCGGCTTGAAAATCACYGAGCCTGCCGCTGAYTTGGCCGTTGCTGCTGCGCTGGTRTCATCRATGACCGGCGCGCCTTTGCCGCAAAACAGCGTCTATTTTGGCGAAATCAGCCTTTCGGGCGCCATTCGCTCGGTGGCACACACGCAATCGCGGCTCAAGGAATCGGAAAAACTTGGCTTCACAAGTGCAACGATGCCCGTCGCGGCGGAGGATAATTCCTTTGGCGTCAGCGCACTGAAATTGCACCCAAGTGCAGACTTAACAGCCCTGGTTGCCACCATTGCAGCACTTGCCCCCAACGAAAACAGTTGAGGTGCTCCAAAGCTGTTGGCATAATTGCTTATTCAGGCTAATAAGCCGCAGAGATTCAATATTTGGCAAGGAGTCTGCCACATGTCCATAAGCATTCTGGATGGATTACTTTTGGGCGTAATGCTACTTTCAGCATTTCTAGCCATGATGCGCGGTTTTGTTCGCGAGATATTTTCCATAGGAACCTGGATTGCAGCAGCGGCAGCCGCCCTGTTTTTCCATCACCTGTTGGTGCCTTATATTGAGCCCTATGTGGGCAATGATCTGTTTTCGGTTGCCCTGTCAGCCGCAGCCATATTCTTCATCACACTCATCGTTGTGTCTTTCATCACCATCCGGATTTCCGATTTTGTGCTGGAAAGCGGCGCTGGCCCGATTGACCGCACGCTTGGCTTTGCCTTTGGCGCCGCGCGCGGTTTGCTGATTGTGTCCGTCGCTCTGATGATTTTCAACGGCTTGGTCAAACCAGAAAACCGCCCTGTTTGGGTGGCAGAAGCGCGTTCGCTTCCGGTTATGACCGAGATTGGCAACCGCATTACAGCCGCCCTGCCCAAAAACGTGCAGCAGGCGATAACCGACTTCTTTGGCTCCAGAGCAACCGCTCAGGAAGAACCAAATGTTGGCGGCGAGGCTGATACAGTGGCGGATGACGATGCCGCAGCACCAGCAGTTGTCCCATCAGCAGATGACACTGTTGCACCGACGCAACCTGATACCAGTGGCGATGCTGGAAGCACAACACCGCCGACCGTGGACCAAGAAGAACTGAGCGATATTCCTCAGGAAGATTCTCGTAATGTTGAGCGCATCATCAATACAACACCGGCAAACTGATATGATCCCAGACGACGACAAGCTGCATGAAGAATGCGGTGTATTTGGTGTGTTTGGCAATTCCGATGCAGGTGCCATTGCAACGCTTGGGCTACATGCTTTGCAGCACCGGGGACAAGAAGCCGCTGGCATCGTTACATTCGATGGCCAGCAGTTTTATTCCGAGCGCCATATCGGCCTTGTCGGCGATAACTTCACCAAGCCAAATGTCAATAAGCGGCTCATTGGCGATCGGGCCATTGCCCATAACCGATACGCCACCACTGGCGGTGCTGGCCTGCGTAATGTGCAGCCCATGTTTGCAGAATTTGCCGGCGGCGGCTTTGCCGTGGCGCATAATGGCAATCTGACCAACGCCCACACCCTGAAGCGCGAGTTACAGCTGCGCGGCTCGATCTTTCAATCCACATCCGACACCGAAGTTATCATCCATCTGATCGCGACCAGCGAAAAAGGCCCGTTGGTTGACCGTATTGTTGATGCCTTGAAGCAGGTCGAAGGCGCTTATTCTCTTGTGGCTCTGTCACGCAAAAAGATGATCGGTTGCCGCGATCCGCTTGGCGTGCGCCCACTTGTGCTGGGCGATCTTGATGGCGCGTATATTCTGGCATCTGAGACCTGTGCGCTTGATATTATAGGCGCACGGTTTGTCCGCGARATTGACCCCGGCGAAATGGTTGTCATCACCGAAGATGGCATTCAAAGCCTGCGCCCGTTTGAAGCAAAAAAACCCAGATTTTGCATCTTTGAATATGTCTACTTTGCCCGMCCYGAYTCCATYATTCAAAGCACCAGTGTCTATGATGTGCGCAAGAAAATCGGCAAGGAACTTGCCATGGAGACGCCCTGTGAGGCGGATTTGGTCATACCCATTCCAGATTCGGGCACACCAGCRGCCATTGGCTAYGCCGAGGCCAGCGGGCTTCGTTTTGATCTTGGTATCATCCGYAATCACTACGTTGGGCGTACCTTCATTCAACCSTCCGATGCCATTCGCCATATGGGCGTRAAGCTCAAGCACAACGCCAACAGCTCGGTCATCAAGGGCCAGCGCGTTGTTTTGGTGGATGATTCCATTGTTCGCGGCACCACATCRCGYAAAATCGTGCAAATGGTGCGCGATGCAGGCGCAGCTGAAGTGCATATGCGCATTGCCAGCCCGCCGACAAGAAACCCGTGTTTCTATGGCGTTGATACCCCTGAAAAATCAAAGCTCCTCGCGTCRCGCATGAGCGTTGAAGAGATGGCCGATTATATCAAGGTCGATTCYCTGGCGTTCCTGTCTCAGGATGGCCTGTACCGCGCWGTTGGCCTGCCTGCCCGCGATAATGAAAACCCGCAATTCTGTGATGCATGCTTCACCGGTGATTATCCGACACAATTAACGGACAAAGAAAACACCCGTGCCAGCACCCAAATTGCAACATTGGCGGAGGCCAGCTGATGAGCGACAAACCACTTGATGGCAAGGTCATGGTTGTTACCGGTGCCTCGCGCGGTATCGGCTACTGTACCGCCCTGCAACTGGCAGAAAAAGGCGCGCATATCATTGCAGTTGCCCGTACCGTTGGCGGCCTGGAAGATTTGGATGATGCCATCAAAAACATCGGCGGCAACACTACGCTGGTGCCGTTGGATGTGAAAGATGGCGATGGTATTGACCGCCTTGGCGCTGCCATTTACGAGCGCTGGAGCAAACTTGATGGTTTCGTCGGTAATGGCGGCATGCTTGGGCCTACCACACCGCTTGCCCACGTCAAACCAAAGGAATGGGATGATGTGATGGCGGTAAATGTTACCGCAAACTGGCGTATGATCCGCTCTTTCGACCCTATTTTGCGCCAAGCTGACGCGGCACGTGTTTTGCTGGTGTCTTCTGGTGCTGCTTGGAAATGCAAGCCTTATTGGGGCCCCTACTCCATATCCAAAGCCGCCGTGGAAGCGCTGGCCAAAACCTATGCGGAAGAAACTCGGCAGACCAAAATATTGGTCAATGCGCTTAACCCTGGTGCCACTAGAACTGCCATGCGGGCGAAGGCCATGCCCGGCGAAAACCCGGATGATCTACCAAGTGCTGCAAGCGCAGCAAGTGTTATTGTGGGTGCAATGCTGCCCGACTATACCGACAGCGGCAAGCTGATCGATATACCCGACAACAAAACCTATGATTTGTTGCCGGGATACCAATAATAGGCAACAAAACATATGATTTGTTGCCGGGATACCAATAATAGGCAACAAAACATACGATCTGTTGCCGAGATACTGATAACTGGCAACAAATCATAGGTTTTGTTGCCAGGATACCATTAACAGTCTAACCAGCTCTAATTATTACGCTTTTTCTTAGTCTCATAGGGGTTTTCCCCTTTGCGCAGCACCAGCCTTATGGGCGTTCCATCCAGCTTAAAATCTTCGCGCAATGAATTGACCAGATAACGCTTATACGCCGTTGGCAACGCATCTGGGCGTGAGCACGAGATGAAAAATGTCGGCGGGCGGGTTTTGATCTGCGTCATATAACGCAGACGAATGCGCCGGCCTGCCGTTGCGGGTGGTGGATGGTGGTTCAAAATGCCATCGAGCCACTTATTAAGCCGGGCGGTAGAAATACGGGCATTCCAAGTGTCATAGGTCTTGTAAACCGCCTTCATCAGCGCTTCAATGCCGCTACCGGCAAGACCAGAGATTGGCACCACAGACATGCCGCGCAATTGCGGCAACAAGCGTGTGGCCTTCTCGCGCAAGACCTTCAGGGTCTCGCCGTGGTCCTCGACCAAATCCCATTTATTAAGAGCGACGACACAGGCGCGCCCTTCGCGTTCGATCAAATCTGCAATCTGCAAATCCTGTTTTTCAAACGGAATGGTAGCATCGATCATCACCACAACAAGCTCGGCAAATTGCACTGCGCGCAGCGTATCGACAACCGACATGCGTTCCAACTTGTTTTGCACCTTGGCCTTGCGGCGCATACCAGCGGTATCAAACAGTTTGATCTTCTTGTCGTTCCATTCCCAATCAACGGAAATCGTATCGCGGGTAATCCCGGCCTCTGGCCCGGTTAGCAAACGATCCTGACCCAAAAGGTGGTTGATAAAGGTGGATTTTCCAACATTGGGACGGCCAACAATAGCCATCTGCAACGGACCACGCTTTTTGGGCGCTTCGTCATCGTCACTGACAAGCTCTTCATGATCAAACTCTTCAATCGGGTTGACCCGGTCGCTCTCAGCAATCTCGCGAATGGCATCATACAGATCGAATATGCCCTCGCCATGCTCGGCAGAGATGGCCACAGGATCGCCAAAGCCAAGCGAGAATGCTTCGTAGTAACCCGCCTCTGCTTTCTTGCCCTCAGCCTTATTGGCCACAAGAATGATTGGCTTGTCGCTGGTGCGCAGCATACTTGCAAAGTGTTTGTCGGCAGGCACAATACCACTGCGAGAATCTATCACGAACAAGCTGATATCAGCTTCCTCAATGGCAGCTTCTGTCTGGGCGCGCATACGCCCCTCAAGGCTGTCAGGATCAGATTCTTCAAGACCGGCGGTATCAATGATGTTGAAGGTCATATCGGCGATTTTGCCGACCCCCCAACGCCTATCGCGTGTCACGCCAGGTGTATCGTCGACCAGCGCAACGCGCTTGCCAACCAAACGGTTAAACAAAGTGGACTTGCCCACATTAGGGCGACCAATAATAGCCAAAGTCAGCATGGATAAAGCAATTCAGTTTCTAGGGGCAAGAGTGCCCGGCAGATGAGTGTGATCCCGCAGGATACAGACCACCTACACTATTTGAGTATGATGTGCACCCCAATCTCAAAAACAGATTCGAGAATGGTGTAGCGCGCCAGATTTGTGAAAACGAGCCTTAGTTAAACGCCACCATTGTGCCATCGCCGGTCAATACCAGCATACGGCCACCAACTGCAATCGGTTTTAGATAAGACTTTTTGCCAAATTTACGAGCGCCCAGATATTGGCCACTTGTTGCATCGACCGATGCCAGCTCGCCCTCATTGGAAACGGCAAAGATCGTGCCATTGGCAAGAACAGGCCCAGCCCAGCGTGTACGCGTACGTTTTTTGCGCACAACAGGCAATTCAGTCACCCAAATGGCCTCACCAGAAGTGCGGTCCAGAGCAACGATACGGTCGTTAAGATCCAGCAGGAAGACGGCGTTGCCCGAAACAATGGGCGTTTGGCTGGAACCAACATTACGCTCCCAAAGCCGCTCACCAGATTTCAGATCAACCGAGATTGTACGCCCGGCGACGCCTGTCGCAAACACCACGCCGCCAGCAATAACCGGAGAACCAGATACATCTGTCAGCCCAGATACGGCAAGATTTCGGCTGGCGCGAACCACCGCATCAACCCATTTGGGATCGCCGGTATTCACATCAAACGCAATGATTTCGCCCGATGATGTGGGCACGACAACCGTTGAGCCAGATACGGCAGCACTGGAAGCTGCCAACAGACCAGCGGTTTCTGGAATGCCGCTATAGCTCCACAAAACGGTGCCATCGGCGGCGGACAAAGCTACGATTTCATTGCTGGTGGTCACCACAAAGACGCGGCCATCAGCATAGGTTGGCGCACTGCGTGCAGGCTCACCTAGATCATGACGCCACACTTCAAGGCCCGTGCCACCAACAAGCCCTACAACTTCGCTATAACCGGTCGCAGCATAAACAAAGCCGCCGCCAGAGGCGATACCACCGCCCGGTGCTGCTTGTTTTTCATCTTCTGGTTTGAGAGATACCCGCCATAAACGACCACCGCCCGCAAGCGACGACGCTGTTACATTGCCTTTTGGATCGTAAACATAAACCCGGCCCTGCTCGACAACAGGCCCGGCAGCAACGCGAATACCGCGGCGGCCAGCCTTTTCTGCCATAACAGAGGACCAGACTTTGCCAGTACCACCACCAGCGAGTGCAACATTGCCCGGATTATTGCCAGCATTGCCCGATGGATTGTTCCAATTGGCCAATGGTGTTGCAGGTCCAAGCGTCACAAACCTTGAGGCATCAGTTGTCAGCGGATCACTTGTCGGAATAGCTTGGCGGCGCAAGCCAGGAAGAACGGCTTCTTCCTCGGCAAACGGATTCATGCTTTTCACGCCATCGGCGAGCACATCAATGCCTGCACAGCCGCCAAGGGTGGACAAAACGGCCCCGATCAAGGCAAAGCCCAAAATGGAGCTACCGGAACCCGACAAACGGGCTGAAACAACTTTGTAATCCAAAAAATTTGGTCTCATAGAACTGCTTTCAATTTCCGGTCGTAAATTTCCCGGTCATTTGCTCAAGTGGTCATTTGCTCAATTGTTCAACCGCGATTAGCCAGTGACCACGCAACGTAGCGGTTTGCTACGAGGCGCTATCTACCAGCGTTTTCAAAATACGCGCCCGCGAGCGCACACCCTGCTGCGATTCTGCATCATCCAGTATCAAATCCAATGTAGATGTGGCCGTTTCAAGGTCGCCCACACGATAAGCTGTCAGCGCGATATATTCACGTGCACTATGACGCCACTGGCTGTTTGGATTTGCCAAAACCGCCAGGCGTTTCTGCACATCTTCCAACGTGCCGGTATCGACCAGCAGCAAGGAAGCACGCAGCGTGGCCAAGGCCTTCAGCTCTGTGCTTTTGGTTGTGCTGGCAATCTTGTCAAAGGCCGCAATCGCGCCTTCCACATTGCCTTGCGCCGCAAGCTCTGTTCCCATCCGGAAACGTGCCAGTGCGGCATAACCAACATGATCGGCATCAGCGATGCTTTGAAACGCTTTAAGCGCCTCACCATCTTCGCCGTCTTCCGCCAATTGCAAGGCGTTCATATAGGCATCGCCAGCGCTTTGCGCGGCCTGGTTTTGAAAATAGCTCCAGCCACGATAACCAGCCGTTGCCACCACAATGGCAAGGGCGATGATTATGATGAACAGGCCAAACCGATCCCACAAATTTTTGAGATACTCACCACGGAGGTCTTCATCGACTTCTCTTGAAAACTGATCTGACATGTTTTGCCTTGTAATCCTGCCGTTTAAACAAACAAATTGGTTGTGGAAGACAGCAGCAACCACAACCCAATATTGGCGCGGACAATATCCCCTGTCCCGCCGTTAGGCAATGCGCAAAACCAGCGTCGAACCCACTTAATTTGGCTGAAATTGAAGTCTTTGGCTCTGATTACTTGAATCTGGCGAAATTTAGGCCGGTTCTCAGCTCATTTCACACGGTTTTTGATCAGAAAAACAGCGGGACGCCAATTAACCACTCATGCAGAAAGGTTATGAAAACCGTCCACACGCCTGTACCAACGATAATTGCGATCAAATCATTGCGCATTGGCCCTGCGGCATAGACCTTGCCCTCGGCCCGATCTCTTTTGCGCGCGGCAATAAAGGCCATCACTGCCCATATCAGAAAAGCGCCAAACAAAATCATTTCAGCCAGCATGCCATTGATCAGCAAATGCCCAATGGCCCAGATTTTTATGCTGATCAGCATTGGGTGTTTGAGAGCGGCTTTTATACGGCCCGCTGGTAGATAGGCAGCAGCCAAAAAAATGAAGGCAAACAGCATAAAGGTTGCGGCAACATGCAAGAATGCAAAGGGCGGCACCCACACCACATTTGGTGCCTGCCGAGCCTCACCAAAACCCCAAATGATGAGGCCCAAGCCCGCCAGCGAGATGACCGAATAAAGCCCGCGCCAACCCATGACGCCAAAGCGCTTGATCAGATTCTCACGCAAATCAGGAAAGAACACGCGCGCAAAGTGCGTGCTAAAAAACAAAACCATTCCACCAATTAGAATGCTCACAATCAGTACCTCTCCACTGGAAATGATTTCCGACATTAAAATGCCGGGCCCGGAAATCAAAACCAACTGCCATTATAGATAATTATTGGGAACCCTTAGCAAATATTGGCGGTTTTACAAATCAATTGCTTTGGGAATTTGAGTGTCTTTGTGAGCAGATCGACCTTATCTCCTTAGGGTGGCCCCATAATATTCAAGCATCGCCCCTCCACCTCGTCATGCCAAGACTTGATCTTGGTATCCAGACAAACGGTTGCCCGGGATACCGAGGCATAACGGCAGCGCTGCTGGATCCCAAGATCAAGTCTTGGGATGACGAACGTTAGGCTACTCGGTGATGTGCGCTGGTTGCTGAAGATGCCCTAGACGTCATGTCACAGCTTGCAATGCGTGAAATGTCCGATACCATCACTTTCACTATGGCGGAAAACCTCAATCAGACACAAATACAAGCGTTTGCAGCGCAGCTGCGCCAGCTCAAAAGCGAGCTGGAACTGGCCAGCGAGACGACCGAGCTTGATCGTGCTCCGGTCGCACTGGACCAGCAATCGGTCGGGCGGTTGTCGCGTATGGATGCCATGCAAATGCAAGCTATGGCGCAAGCACAACAACGCAACCGCGAGATT
Organism: Hyphomicrobiales bacterium; assembly: GCA_002746425.1. GTDB lineage: Bacteria > Pseudomonadota > Alphaproteobacteria > Rhizobiales. Next base: position 20,086 of record NVXB01000030.1, read on the forward strand.
GACTTGCGCCGGGTAATCGGCGCGCTTGGCCGCATAGAAGATGATGAATTTGGTTATTGCAACGATTGCGGAGAGCTCATCGCGCTAAAACGCCTGGAAGTAGATCCGGCTGCCAGCCAATGCATAAAATGCGCGACATAAGCGCAAAAGTAGCAATTTCTAAAGCCTTGCAATCTATTACCTTGGGTCAGCTTAGAATTACACTGGGAGAATTACATGTTTTCATACAAACAAATAAAGAAATACGGCCTGGCATTGCTTGTTGCAGCAACATTAACGCTTAGTTTTGGTGGTACAGGTGCGTTTGCCGCCAAGGTTGTTGCCAAAATTGACATTTCTGACCAGAAAATGCGCGTTTACATAAATGGTATTCGCCGCCATTCCTGGAAAGTATCCACTGCGCGCCGCGGCTACCGCACGCCCATTGGCAGCTGGCACCCAACCCGCACCCATAAAATGTGGTACTCGCGCAAATACCACATGTCACCAATGCCTTATTCGATCTTCTTTCTCGGCGGCTACGCGGTGCACGGCACCAACGCTGTAAAGCGCCTTGGCAAACCAGCCAGCCATGGCTGCATCCGCYTGCACACRAARAATGCCAAACGGCTTTATAGCCTTGTGCAAAAATACGGCCGRAACAACGTAGAAATCAAAATCGTACGTTRRAGCGTACTTTWANRRCTCCCATTTATGGTCTGGGNTTTTAACGAAACTCAGGCCATAAATGTATGGCCCCCAGACTAGCCTGCGCCGATGCGCCGCTRTCATCTGAATCCGAMGATACCGCCAGCCCGATTAAMACGCTGGGCTCTTCGYYAAAWGCGCGGCGAAAATCCGCMGCCAAATCYACCTTTTCGCKAWASGMTCCAGGCTCRGCTTTRCGCTTGATAATGCTGGTTCCGCGCCCTTTAAAATAAGGGCTGGGCACAAAGCTGCCAATATCCTGATTGCCGCCAAAAACATAGATCAACAAYCGRCTTTTACGACTGGCCAGCAARCGTTTGATGTTGGCGTTCTTGCCCGCACGCGCCGCAGTTTTCTTRTCGGTGAACACGAAAYACAAAGCGATRTTGCGATCATCACCACCCTTTTTGGCCAGATTRGTGGGCGGTACGGATTGCTCGACAGACCATTCCCAACCCGCTGCCAAGGATTGGCGCAAACTCTCTGGCACAGCACGGTAGATAACCGATGAGCTTTTGGCAGAGCGGATGCTCAGATACTCGCCAAAAAAACTGTAACTCGTCTGAGGTATTCTGCGAAAGCTAACTTCATCCCACTGCTTGTCAAAACCAACGCTCTCGGCGTTGGCTGACATGCCGGACGTCACCAGCATCATTGCGGCAAGCGCAAGGTATTTCAGGCGGCGGTTGCGAAAACGCTTCATCAAAGTTCCTCCGTGGTTGCGCTCTTCATAAAGCAGGAAGAGATCACGAAGGATCATTGATGTTACACACTATTGTGAGCGCCTTTAGCAGGAGATCGAGCAGCCTAAAACGCCACCTGATCGCCGCCTTTCAGCGACAGCATTTCACGGGCCTCATCAGGCGTGGCAACGCTTTTACCAAGCCCTTCGATGATTTTACGGGCCAAAAGCACCTGCTCGGCATTGGTTTTAGCCAGCACGCCCTTGCCCGCCCAGATCGAATCTTCAAGGCCCACACGGATATTGCCGCCCATGGCAGCAGATTGCGCCGCCACCCGTAATTGGCTGGCACCGGCACCCAGAACAGACCATCGGAAATCATCACCAAACAGCCGGTCAGCTGTGCGTTTCATGTGAATCACATCTTCGGGATGCGTGCCAATACCGCCCAACAGGCCAAATACGGACTGCACGAAGAACGGTGGTTTGACCAAGCCACGATCGGCGAAATGAGCCAAATTATACAGATGTGCAATGTCATAACATTCAAACTCAAAGCGCGTTCCATTGCCGTAACACGTCTCAAGAATATACTCGATGTCTTTGAAACTATTGCGAAAAACCAAATCTCGCGTTGCTTCCAGATGCTGCTTTTCCCACTCAAATTTAAACTCGGTGTATTTGTTCAACAATGGATAAAGGCCAAAATTGATCGAGCCCATATTGAGCGAGGCCACTTCTGGCTGGAAGGTCGCGGCCGGTGACACCCGGTCTTCAATGCTCATATAGGGCGAGCCGCCACTGGTGATGTTGATGACCGCATTTGTGCCCTGTTTGATGCGCGGCAAGAACTTGGCAAAAGCTTCGGGCGTCTGGTCCGGCTTGCCGGTTTCCGGGTCGCGCGCATGCAGATGCAAAATCGAGGCCCCGGCCTCCGCCGCGCCAATAGCGGATTCGGTTATTTGGTCAGGTGTTATTGGCAAATAGGGCGTCATTGTCGGGGTGTGAATGGCCCCAGTAATCGCGCAGGTGATGATAACTTTGTCGCTTGCTTTCGCTTTGGTTTTGCTCATTGTCCCAAATCCTTTTCCGCTTGTTTCTTATGCGCCATCAGGGCAATCAGCCGCTTATCGCGCCACTTTTGTCTCTCGTTCAATTTGTCTGCGGGCAGGTTTTGTCGCCTGTCCTGCTCTATCTCATCCAACACCGGTCCGCTCCAGTCAGCACGCCAATTAGCCTGCTCAAACACCGGAATATAGACGCTTTCATAACGCGCAACATAATCACGAATGCCGTTTGGCGCGTTTAGATCAATCGTCTCAAATGGCCCCATAAACGACCACCGCAAGGCCAGCCCTTCGCGCAAGGCAACATCAACATCTTCTGCGCTGGCATAGCCTTTGTCGACAAGGCGAAACGCCTCTTCCAGCAACGCGCCTTGCAGGCGATTCATGACAAAACCTTCCAGCTCACGCTTCATCACAATAGGCGCATGACCCGCCTCAATCAGCAGATTTTTGGCAGATTCCATGGCCGTGTCAGTGGTCCAAGGTGCGGGCACCATTTCCACCGCCGGAATGAGATAAGGCGGGTTGAGAGGATGCATCACCATGCAGCGGTGACGGCCCTTCAGCTCTTGCGTAAAAGTGGAAGGCAACAGCGCCGAGGTGGAGCTGGCAATCGTTGCATGCTTTGGGGCAAGCGCATCTAGTTCAGCAAAAACCTTGCGCTTAATTTCTACAAATTCTGGCGTGTTTTCCTGAATATGATCCGCGTCTGAAACCGCATCTTTCAAAGTCACCGCAATTCTTATGCGTGCCAACACCTGCACGGCAGATGCACCGCCAAGTAGGTCATGAGCCTCAAGCTCCTGCAATATCTCACTGATATAGCTCAAAGCCGCTTCGGGCGCGGCGGCGTCTTGATCCCACAGCGCAACGTCCATGCTGCCCTTGGCAAAAGAGATGGCCCATGCACGGCCAATAAGCCCGCAACCGATGATCGCAATTTTGCTCATGCCGCCCTCAGCTAAAGTGTTTCAACATTACCGTCCACAGCAAGCGATTGGCCAGAAATATTGGTGCCATCTGCCGACAGTAAAAAGGCAACGGTTCCGGCAACATCTTGGGCCGTGACCATCCGCCTTAGCGAAACTTTGGCCAAATATTCAGCCTCCATTTCTTCATAAGGCACACCCACCTGCTCTGCCCGGTCGCGGATAACGCCCTCCATGCGCGGGCCTTCCACGATGCCTGGCAAAATAGCGTTGACGCGGATATTGTCCGGTCCCAACTCCTTGGCAAGGCTTTGGGTCAAGCCGATCACGCCAAATTTAGCCGCCGAATAAGGCGTGCGAAACGCATAGCCGTGCTTGCCCGCCGCCGATGACATGTTGACGATAGAGCCACCGCCTGATGCCTTGATCAACGGCACCGCAAAATGCGCGCATAAAAACTGGCCGGTCAGGCAAATATCAAGGCAGCGCTTCCATTCAGCTGGGTCGATATCCTCCACCCCGCCGGTTGGCCCGGCAATGCCTGCATTGTTGATCAGCGCATCCAGCCCGCCAAGTTTTGCCTTGGCATAAGCCACCAGTGCCTCAACGCTCTCGGTATCAGATACATCAGCTTTAAAAGTATGAGCATCGCTAAATTTGGTGGCAAACTCCGCCAAACGCCCTTCATCAACATCACAAATCAGCACCTTTGCGCCCTCATTGATCAAACGCGTGGCGATGGCCAGTCCAATTCCGGCAGCGCCTGCCGTGATCAACACACGTTGTCCAGCAATACCGGGGCGCTGTGATGCCTGCTTACTCATAAATTCCTCCAAATAATGTGGCTTCAGCTTTATATCTTCCGCGCGGCAAGTACGAGATTATTCGCAGGCATTTTTATCGGGTCAATGAGCCTCAAGCCCTGATTTTCCATAAATTCTTGCACATTCTGGAAGGGTTTGTAGCCAATTTGTGGGTCTGCTGCCTTGAGCGAATGGTGAAATTTTTCATCACCCTCACTGGCAAATTCTTCTCCGCGAAGAAACGGGCCGTAAACAAAGAACACACCGCCCGGCGCAAGAGCGCGTGCGGCTTCTGACATCAAAATTTCTGCTTTTTGCTGGCTGATAAGATGCAGCAAATTGGACAACAAAATAAGGTCAAACCCATTTTGGCCGTCAGCCCACCCTGCTTTTGTGGCATCTAACATCATGGGCGCACGAATATTCTCGCACCCGCTATGGTCGGCCCAGCTTTGAATGCTGATCAGCCTCTCATCATCAATATCGGTTGGTTGCCACGAAACATCGGGAAACTTGCTGGCATAGCGCACGATGTGCTCGCCTGTGCCGCTGGCGATTTCCAATGCCCGTCCCGCCGCTGGCACAAAAGTCTCGATTGCGCCGAGCAAAGCATCTGCATTTCGAGATGCCGCTGGCGCATAAAGCCGCCCACCGTCTCCGGCAATGGCCACGCTTGCAGTCGTCGGAATATTGGTTTGTTTTGCGCCCATTTATTGCCCCGTTTTCGCYTTGCATTTAGACAAATCAACGATAGGCAATATGCGCAAAAAGGAAAGCCRRTGCGCACAGCCGGTGCTCAAATGTCGCACAAAACGATCATCCAACGGCACCGGCCATACAAATGTCAAAAAATCAATTAGCGCAATGCTGATTGAAGTCGTCGTARCTCATCAAATCGGCRGAAGTGATTGTAACATCAATGTTCGACGTCGCAGGCTCCCCACTTGGAGCAAGTGAGTATGTGTGACCCGTTTGGAAAGGCCCCCAAGACTCAAGAAAYAGGTTAATAGAGTACATGTTTCGCGTGCGTTCACCGCGCGCTCCCAAAAACTGCATGGTTATTCTTTGKCCCTGATTGCCAGGCACAGTCCAGTCTTCGCGCGAATATCCATCAATGCTTTTAACGATATTGGGCTGCGTCATGTCGCGGTCCCATTCGTAGCTGATCTGGATTTCGCACAGCCAGCGACCGTCATCTTGTTTGGACGCATAATACTGCGGATCAGTGCGATATGCTTCWATGCCRTCGAAACGGCTATCACCACGAAACTCAARYGCACTGGCTGGCAGTRTTGTTGCCGCCACTGTGGCAACAGCCAAAATTGCGCGTGCCAATGGTGATTTAATAAGARACTTCATAGATTTATACTCCCTGGATACACTGGCATTTTAACCAATGTAAATTGCACCCCTGCGCCGCCAAGTAGGCATGAACCACTAAGATTTGCAAGTTTTACTAGGCGTTTGTGCGTAGTATTTGAGGGGCGCTGCGTTGCCGTTGGCACGTGCTTTGCAGCCTAATTTTACTCTTCTAACCTTGCGTATAATGGCTGGGCTTCACATTCTGCCCAGCCGATCCGCGAGGAAATCATAGACCCGGCGTACCCTCTGGCTGGTTTTCAACTCAGCGTGTGCCGCCAGCCAAACAGGCAATGGGGGTAAGGTGATTTCTGGAAAAATTCTTTGGACTTTGGGCTCCCGGTCGCCAATCAACACTTGATTAAAGCCAATGCCAAAGCCTGCAACCACCATTTTCCAAACCACCACCTGATCGTCACACCGAAAGGAAAAGAAGCCGCGGTCAACATCATGGGCACGAAGATCTTCAAAACTTTCCGGGCATCCGCGCGCTTCAATATAACTGCGGGCGACGTAAATACCCGGCGCAGCCCCACTTCGCGCAAAGACCGTCTGCGCGAAGATATGGAACGGACATTCAAAGATGCCTCAGCTGATGGCATTCAGACGATCATCCTCTACGCTGGCAATTTTATTGAGCGCAAAATTAGCGGTAACTGGTTTGAAAGCCATATTGCTGCGAAATTCGATACGGGGAAAATCATGTATCCTGGCCCATTGGATAAAACCCATGCCTGGGCTTTCATTCCCGATGTTGCGCGCGCAATGAACCAGACCGTTAAAGAAGCGTTTGATGCAATAAAGGCGTTTAACAAGGCGCAATCATAACCGGAAAATTCAGCCATTGAGAGTGAGGCGTCCATCGTCAATGGCTGACAGGAACCAGCACTTCGTGCGGCTTACGCGCACTTTTTATGTAACGGCCAATGGGTTTTTCAATCAGGTAATAAAACACCAACCCAGAGGCAATGGACGCGACAAACACACCCAGGAACAGCACGTCGGTATTCACCGTTAGTTCCAGCATGGCGGCAATTTTAAAACAGATCGTTATGATGTAAAAATGTGCCAGATACACACTGTAAGAAGCGTTGCCCAGCAACGCCAAAAGACCATTTTTAATCTGCGGCATATACAAAGCGCCGTAGACGATGAAAACCGCAGGAATGCCCGATATAAACACCCGGTGGAGCGGCAATTCTCGGCCAAAAGGAATGCTCAACAACAGCAAACATGTGCCCAGAGCGAAAAGAATTTTTGGCAAGAATATCGGCGCTTTGGATAGGTAAAGATGGGCAAGGCCCATGCCGAAAATAAACTCAATAACAATCCAGTCTGCAATGCCGGAAAAGCTCAACGCTATCAGCGCAATAGCGGGCAGGACAATGGATAGGATTTGGTTCTTGAACACCAGTGCAAATGCAAACAGTGCATAGAACAGCATCTCATATTCCAGCGTCCAGCCAACCTCCAGCATCGGGTCGCCGCTGCTAACCAGATTGGTCAGAAAGAGCAAGGACAACACGCCATGGCTCATGCTGAAATCAAGTTCCCGGAAAATCTGCGGCATAACCAGCGTGACAGCCATCAAGCCAATCGTGAGCAGCCAATAGATGGGCACAATACGCATGATTCTGGCGGCAAAAAACGCCTGCGGCGAGCGCGGCCTTAGCCGCTGGATATAAACCATAAAGAAGCCGGATATCACAAAGAAAATATCAACACCATTATTGCCCCAGCCATCAAGAAAGGCAAAAACATCAGTGCCTTGACCATAGGATGCGCCAATTTGTAGCGCATGCAAAAACACCACATTAAGCACCGCAAAAGCTCTCAAGGCCTGCAGATTATTAATGGTGCCCCGGTTGGGGCTATGGGTCTGTAGATGGGTTTTGGCCATAAAAATGCCCGCCTTCATCATCGCGTGAAATTTTCAAATTCCGCACATGATAGGGTTCGCATCCCTTAACCGTCTCTGAACCCTGATATTTCAGGCAGGTTTAGCCCTAATGATCTGCTAATAAAGCCATTAAAATGCATCTGAATTACCTACAAAATAGATGCCGCACCACCAGTGTTACCGGCCCGTTGTTTTATGACACGCCCGAGGCTGCCAATCACTTCCGCCAAACAACAACAACTTGCAGAAAAAACAGGAAATTTCAACAAGGTACATCTGGTTGATACCGTTCATTACGTTGGCAGTGCGACCCAATAACTTCCCTGTTGATCTTCATTTGGAAGGTCAGGTTTTCCTGATCTTCTCTCCATTACAGAGGATTCAATCTGAGGTATAATACGCTCGGCAGACAAGCGTAATCCTTGACCGCCCACCAGTGTCTTGTTTACTTTCGTGCTAGGAACGACCGAGAAAAACGCTCAGCAAGATCATAAATGCGAGGGTAATGGTGCTTGCTGTGCAAGCCGATATCCCTGCAATCCATAAATGATGGGACCATGTGCGTACATTAGGATTGGATGAGCTATGAGCGAAAAGTTTGATCACATTGTCATCGGCGGCGGGTCATCCGGCTGTGTCGTAGCTGCAAGGCTGGCAAGCGAAGGCGGTGCAAAGGTTTTGTTGCTGGAAGCGGGCCATTCACATCATCACCCATTGCTGGATATGCCGCCAGGTATTTTCAAAATGATCAACGGCTCGAAATTCATGAAGTACCATCAGACTGTGCCTCAAGAACATCTTGATGGGCGCATCCATGACGTCCCTCAGGGCAATGTCCTTGGTGGTGGGTCATCGGTCAATGCGCAGGTTTATATGCGCGGGCGTCCTTCAGATTATGATGAGTGGGAGAGTATTTTACGCGGCAATAATGATGGTATCGGCTGGGGCTGGGATGATGTGCTGCCACATTTTCGCGGCATGGAATCCAACAACCGCCTGAACAATGATTTGCACGGCATTGAAGGCCCCATGCTGGTGTCTGACCCGGGCCATGTGAACGAATTTTCGCGCTGGTTTGTGCAGGCCGTTCAGGCGATGGGCGAGCCTTTCAATCCGGATTTTAATGGCCCCATGCAGCGCGGCGTCGGCTTTTATCAATTCATGAACAGGCATGGCAAACGCAGCTCTGCGGCCTATGCGTTTATCGCCCCGCAGGAGAACAACCCCAATCTCACCGTACAGCTTCATTGCGCGGTCCAGCGCATTGTTATTGAAAATGGCCGGGCTGTTGGTGTTGAATACAAAGACAAATCCGGCAAGATAATAACCGCCAATGCAAAGGGCGACATCATTCTGACTGCTGGCGCTTTGGTCACCCCCAAATTGCTGATGCTGTCTGGCATTGGCCCTGCCGACCATCTGGCCGAGCACGGAATTGATTGCGTTTCGGATTTGCCCGGCGTTGGCCAACACCTGATTGATCATCCGGAAGTGCCGACAACAGCCATCGCCAATGGCAAATATGGCTACTACAAACAGGGTGATGGTTGGCGCATGTTGCTCAATGGCATCCAGTTCAAATTGTTTGGCAGCGGGCCCATTACCTCTGCCGGTTTTGAAGCCGGCGCATTCGTCAATCCAACATCACCCGATGATGATCCGACCATTCAGGCGTTTTGCGTGCCGATTGTCTATCTGGACCGCGATGCCTTAGGCGAACTGGAAGATGATTACGGCGTCACCATTACCACCGTAGTTATTAAACCGCGCTCGCGCGGCACTGTGCAGCTGGCTTCGGCAAATCCTGACGATATGCCGTTGGTCTCGCCAAATCTTTTAAAACACCCGGACGATATGCAGGCGATGATCGAGGGACAGCGTTTCTTCATGAAAGCCTTTAACACAAGCCCTCTTGCCGAGCGGCTGAGTTCTATTGCCATTCCATCCCCAGATGATCTTTCGGACGAAGCACTTCGCGCCCATTGCAAACGCTTTGTGAAAACTAACTACCACCCGTCGAGTACCGCCAAAATGGGCGCTGATTCTGACAAAATGGCTGTGCTGGATTCTCGCATGCGGGTACGCGGCATTGATGGACTGCGCGTTTGCGATATGTCAGCCGTGCCCAACATCAACGCCGGCAATACCAATGCTCCGGCTATGATGCTGGGTGATCGTTGCGCCGATTTGATCATGAATCGGCTTTAGTCCTTAGGGCGCGARTACCACATGCGCCARAGYAGCCCATCCTTYTGGATGAAGTGGTGATAAAGGGCYGCGCCTGCGTGAAGCRCCARTAAWGCGATCATCAGGCGAGCSCCGATGCCGTGAGGCACGCGCGGCAGATATTTTTGGAAGTCTGGCAGCGCAGCATCTGAAGCGCCRAACAAGATATCGCCAGCACCYGAAAGCACCATCATGCCGATRCCGCTYGTSGCCATGMSCASAATGACGATGTAAAACAAGAYATGGAYCGCYTTGGCGCTWAAAACCTGCCAGGCGGGGTCACCCGTACCCGCATCAGGCTTGCGRTCRGCGAACCACCACCAGGCAATRCGTGCAATCGTCAAGACCAGAATCAACAGRCCGATGGGCACGTGAACCGACAATATCGATTGTTTCGCAGCGGCGTCGRTGAGAGAGGTTGCGCGCAGGCCTGAGCCCAACAGAGCTATGATGAGCAACGCGCTCAACCAGTGAATGGTGACGGCGACTGAGCCGTAATTATTAGAGGTGCTTTTGAGTGACATGATGTGGTCCAACGTATCTTCCGGGTTGCGAGCATGCGCCATTTGCATAGTATGCTATATAACATTACATAGCTCGCTATTCAATGCTAAAGTTCGGTATGGATTTCAAACGCRYGAACTCACCAGGCTACCTGGCAAACCATATGGCCCGCCTCTTTGAGCARGGCCTTCAGAAACGGATAAAACCGTTGGGAATYGTGCCGGGCCAGTTTCCSGCCCTGYTRGAAYTGTATGAAAAGGACGGGCAAACCCAAAAGCAACTCGTGGAAAAGCTTGATGTCGAGCAGGCAACGCTTGCCAACACACTTGCGCGCATGGAGCGTGATGGSCTGATTGTMCGAAGAGARCACCAAGCCGATGGCCGTGCGCGSYGGATWCATCTGACGGAAAAGGCGAAAKCCATCAAGGATCAAGCCCATCAGGCGGCCATGGATACAAATGTGGCGGCGCTTGCCGCGCTCACCCCGGACGAAAAGMAATTGTTCATCAAGCTGATCCRGAAAACGATYCAGAACATGAAGGATGRTGCTTARYTCAAWGAGTTAAKGCGYGCCCTATTCCCACTCAATGGTGCCTGGCGGTTTGGACGTGATGTCATAAACCACCCGGTTGATGCCTTTGACCTCATTGATGATACGCGTGGCGGCACGGCCCAAAAAYTCCATATCATAATGATAGAAATCCGCCGTCATGCCATCAACYGATGTCACRGCACGCAGGGCACAAACAGATTCGTATGTCCGGCTATCGCCCATMACRCCAACGGTTTGCACCGGTAGCAGCACAGCAAAGGCTTGCCAGATGGTGTCATARAGACCTGCTTTTCGAATTTCATCGAGATAGATMGCATCGGCCTGRCGCAAAATATCCAGCTTTTCGCGGGTAACACCGCCCGGCAAGCGAATGGCAAGACCGGGGCCAGGGAATGGATGGCGGCCGACAAAACTGTCTGGCAGGCCAAGCTCACGGCCAAGCGCCCTCACCTCATCCTTGAACAATTCACGCAGCGGCTCGACCAGTTGCATGTTCATGCGCTCAGGCAGTCCGCCCACATTGTGATGCGACTTGATGGTAACAGATGGGCCGCCAGTAAAGGATACACTCTCGATCACATCAGGATAGAGCGTGCCCTGCGCCAAGAACTCGGCCCCGCCAATGGCTTTGGCTTCTTCCTCAAATACTTCGATGAACAAACGACCAATGGTTTTGCGTTTGGTTTCCGGGTCAGACTCGCCGTCCAGCGCGCTGATAAAGCGATCCGAGGCATCTACCAATTTCAGATTGAGCGAATAATGCTCCTCAAACATGGTGACAACCGCCGCCGCTTCGTCTTGGCGCATCAGGCCGTGATCGACCAAAATGCAATTTAGTTGATCGCCAATAGCTTCATGGATAAGCAGCGCTGCCACAGATGAATCGACGCCGCCTGAAAGCGCGCAGATAACCTTTTTGTCGCCGACCTGATCGCGGATGGCCTGCACGGCCCGGTCACGATAACCTGCCATGCTCCAATTGCTTTCAAGGCCGACAATGTTATGGACGAAATTGGACAACAGCTTGCCGCCATCGGGTGTGTGGACCACCTCTGGATGGAACATAACGCCGTAATAACGCTTGGCTTCATTGGCATAGACAGCGAAGGGCGCACCATCAGAAACTGCCAATACTTCAAAGCCTTGCGGCAGTTTGATGACTCTATCTCCATGGCTCATCCACACTTGGTGGCTGGAGCCAACGTCCCAAACACCTTCAAACAGTGGTGATGTTTTTTTGATCTCGACAAAGGCGCGGCCAAACTCACGATGGTCAGAGCCTTCGGCCTCGCCGCCATTCTGTACGCACATGGCCATTTGGCCGTAACATATGCCAAGAACAGGAACGCCGCTGTCAAAGATGATGCCTGGCGCGCGGGGCGAGTCGATATCGCCCGTTGATGCGGGGCCGCCCGACAGGATGACGCCCTTTGGCTTCATCCGTTCAAAGGCTTCGCTTGCGGCCTGAAACGGCGCAATTTCGCAGTAAATGCCAGCTTCACGCACCCGCCGCGCAATGAGCTGGGTTACTTGTGAGCCAAAATCGATGATGAGTATGGAGTCTGGATGTGTGTTCATGGCAAGCGATTAGCGGATCATGCCTTTGGGCGCAAGTTACTGCCCTGTTAAAACATGCAGTTAGATGTTGGGAATCGAGGGAAAACCGCCAAGATTGGCAAGGGTGGCTGCATTCCAGCAACACACACATCGCCGCTTCGTCATGCCAAGACTTGATCTTGGTATCCAGAGCAGTGGCTCCACCTGCACAAAGGGGCAGACGTAAGGCTTTGTGGTAACCGGCAGCACCGGCTGGATACCAAGATCAAGTCTTGGTATGACGGGTGGGAAGAGTGTTGTGTGTCACGCAAGAATGATCGTTGCAATCAACGCATCGCCATAGCAATGGCGCGTCACATTCCTATTTGTTATTCACACACTTAGCGTATTAAGTTGAATCCAATTCTTTTAAATCTGACTTCAAATTTTAGAAAGCGCCCCCATGAACGAGCCATTTAGTGCTTCAGCCCTCGCAATTGTTGGTATCTATACCGCCCTCAACACCTTCATTTTGGTCTGGCTTAGCCATGCAACCGGCAATCTACGCCGCAAACATCGCATTTCCATTGGTGATGGCGGCAACAAGCACCTCACCCGCATCATGCGCGGCCACGCCAATGCGATTGAGAACATGCCCATCACTCTGCTGATGCTGGCCATTGCCGCGCTTATCGGCACGCCGATTTTCGTGCTGCATATCATGGGCATTCTGTTCACCATTGGCCGCGTTTTGCACGCCTGGCATTTCATTCAGGAAGACGCTTCCATGAAAAGCCGCTTTGCAGGCTTCGGTCTGTCGTTCATCGTCAGCGCTATTTTAGCGTTTGGGCTTCTGGCTCACGGACTGGTGCAAGCCTTTGGCGGATAGGCCCTTTCTTTGCAGGCATTAAGGTAAATCGAGGCAGATTTTCCAAAGAACCAACTACAAGAATGATGGGATTGTTTGCTTCCGGGCGCAGGGCTTTGTATTAACAGTGTCAATTGTCACAGTAAAAAAAGCCGAGGAACGTCCATGACTGACAAAACCCCATCATTCGATACGCTTGCCGTGCATGCAGGTGCCAAGCCTGACCCTACAACCGGTGCGCGCATCACACCCATTTATCAAACAACAGCTTTTGTGTTTGAAGATGTGGACCATGCGGCCAGCCTGTTCGGCTTGCAGGCCTTTGGCAATATTTACACCCGTATCACCAACCCCACCACAGCTGTTCTGGAAGAGCGCGTTGCAGCGCTGGAAGGCGGCACCGCCGCATTGGCCGTGGCCTCTGGCCACTCCGCTCAGTTGATCATTTTCCACACGCTGATGCAGCCCGGTGATGAAATCGTCGCGGCCAAAAAGCTCTATGGCGGCTCCATCAACCAGCTCAACCACTCCTTCAAAAACTTTGGCTGGAATGTTGTTTGGGCCGATACCGATGATGTGGCCAGCTTCGAAGCAGCGATCACGCCCAAAACTAAAGCGATCTTCATTGAAAGCATTGCCAATCCCGGCGGTGTCGTGACCGACATTGAAGCCATCGCCAAAGTTGCCAATCGCGCCGGTGTGCCGCTGATCGTCGATAACACAATGGCGACACCATATCTGTGCCGCCCATTTGAGCATGGCGCGGATATCGTGGTGCATTCCCTGACCAAATTCCTCGGCGGCCATGGCAATTCCATGGGCGGCGCGATTGTTGATGGCGGCACATTCGACTGGATGCGCGAAGGCCGTTACCCAATGCTCAGCGAGCCGCGGGCTGAATATAATGGTGTTGTGATCGGCGAAACCTTCGGCAATTTTGCCTTCGCGATTGCCTGCCGTGTGCTTGGCCTGCGCGATTTGGGCCCGGCTATTTCGCCAACCAACTCGTTCAACATCCTGACAGGCATTGAAACGCTCAGCCTGCGCATGCAGCGCCATTGCGACAATGCGCAAAAAGTGGCTGAATTCCTGTCCGATCATCCAAAAGTATCCTGGGTGTCTTATGCAGGCCTGCCGGGTGATCGCTACCATCAGCTACAGCAGAAATACATGCCCAAAGGCGCTGGCGCTGTCATGACCTTTGGCGTTAATGGTGGCTATGACGCCGGTGTTGCCATGGTGTCAAAAACCGAGCTGTTCTCTCACCTTGCCAATATTGGTGATACACGCAGCTTGATCATCCACCCTGCATCCACCACGCATCGCCAGTTGAGCGATGAGCAAAAAAAGGCCGCTGGTGCTGGAGCAGATGTGGTGCGTTTGTCAGTTGGCATTGAAGATGCCGCCGATATCATCGCCGATCTGGATCAGGCTTTGAACCAGGGCTAATCGAGCATTGAGAGGCTGGAGCTGTTAACAAAACCGCTCCAGCCTTTTTCATGAAAAAAGACTACCAATTGGCAGTGTTGCTGCGGCGACCACCAATATCAGCACAAAGGCAACGCGCCGATACAACGCTTCGCTTGCCTTGCTAAAATAGCGCTGCCCGATAAGCATACCTGCAATGTAAAGCGGCGTGGCAGCAAGCGCCGGGCCAAAAGCCTCTGGCACAAACAGCCCATTGATCCAGTAGCCGATACCGGTCAACACCGTTCCCACTGAGAAAAACGCAATTAGATTAGCCCGGATGGTGCGCGCATTATCGGAACCGGAAAGCCAGTAGACCAGCACCGGCGGCCCGGCCAATTGCATCGCACCACTTAAAAAGCCAGAAACACTACCAACAAATGCAGATAGAAGCGCTGGCCGTTTGCCGTGATAGCGCAACCCGCTCCACAATATGGCCACCACCACAATAATCGTCACTGAAAGAATCCAGCGAAGCACCAGACTATCGCCTTGGGCCAAAAACTGCGCGCCGAAATTAACCGTTAGCGCAAAGCCAACGGCCGCTGGAATTACCGTTTTCCATACAATGGAGCGCAGAGCGGGAATCAAAATGACAATTTGCGGCAGCGAATCCATCAGCCACAAGCCAATAGCTGCCAATCTTGGATCGACAAAATAGCTCGCAATGGGCATGAAAACCATTGCTGCGCCAAAACCGGCAAAGCCCCTGACAAGCCCAGCAACCGCCGCCGCCGCACACAAGATAACAATGGTAGAAACCGGCATTTAGGACGCTCCGCGAAAGCACCACGGCTAACGGAAACCACCCATTGTGTCCACTGCGCAAATTATGCGCGCACAAGCAAACGGCGCCAGAAACAGGTTCCAGCGCCGCATGGGGTAGACTTTGAATGGCTTAGTAAGTTCGGCTGTTCAGCAGTGAATTGCTAAGCGAAGCATAAGCCCATGTATCCTTGCCGCCGCGAGCATCAATTTCAGTCAGTTGCTGGCGTGCAGCGGACCAGTTTTTCTGCTGCAAATAGGCCTGACCCATATAGGAGCGCGCCAGGATGTAATCCGGGTTCTTCTTCAGCGCTTCCTTGTAGTAGCCCATGCCCACTTCCATGCGGCCAGCCTTGCGGTTGGCAAAACCGAGGTAGTTGAGAATGCGCGGATCATCGCGGTTTGCAGCCAGCTCCAAAATATTGATGGCGTTGTCATACTGCCCGTCATAGGCCAGCTCGCGCGCCGCTGTATAAAGCGTGTCATCATCAAACATTTCAGATTTTACAGTCATGCATTTCTTGTGTTTTTTGTCCCAAATTTTGCCGTTCTTACAATCTTTGGTGGTCTGAGTAGGCTTTGGCGGCTCAGACGAATCCGATCCTGCAGCAAAGGCGGATACGCCAAAAGAGCCAAGCATGACGGCGGGGGCCAAAGCAGCGGCAAGAAGAGTTTGTTTGATGGAGATCGTCTGTTTCATGGCGTTTCGTCCTTAAGCAGGGTTTGGTTTGGCTCCACCGAAGACTTGGTGAAACTTGTCTTTCACATATCGTTACGTGGCGGGTGCGCAAAAGGTTTCAAAGTTTTTCATAAAAATCTTGCCTTGCCTGCAAAATCGTTTCTATCTGCCCCTATGAGAGTCATGATATTGCGCAGATTACTAGGGGCACTTGCCACATTAGTGTTGGCCAGCCTTACTATTTTTTTGGCGCTGGAAGTTTTGCCCGGAGACCCGGCGCAAATCATCCTTGGTACCGGCGCACAAGAAGATACTTTGGCCGCTCTGCGCAGCCAACTTGGCTTGGACCGCCCTATTCTGGTGCGTTATGTGTCTTGGGTGTCGGGCATGCTGGTGGGCGATTTTAAAGACAGCTACACCTATGGCATCCCCGTGACCGAGCTGATTTCTCAGCGCATTTATGTCAGCGGTCCTCTCGCCATCTTCGCCATTATCCTTGCTGTTGCCATTGCCCTGCCCTGCGGTGTGATAAGCGCGGCTCGGCGTGGCCGGTTGTCCGATACGTTGATTACTGCTGGCACTCAAATTGGCATTGCCATTCCCAATTTCTGGTTTGCAATTTTGCTCATCCTCTTGTTTGCCGTGCGCCTGCGCTGGTTTCCAAGCGGCGGTTTTCCGGGCTGGGAAGATGGCGGCATCATCGCCTGTCTCATCGCGCTGTTGCTGCCTGCCTTCGCGCTCGCCCTGCCGCAGGCCGCAATCCTCACAAGGGTCACACGCGGCGCTATGCTAGAGGTGCTGCAGGAAAACTATATGCGCACTGCCGCCGCCAAGGGGCTATCGCCGACCAAGCGCCTTTGGACCCACGGGCTGCAAAATGCCATGATCCCTGTGGTCACCATTCTTGGATTGCAATTCTCATTTCTGCTTGCCGGCACCATCATCATCGAAAACGTGTTTTATCTACCGGGCATTGGCCGGCTATTGTTTCAAGCCATTGCCCAGCGCGATATTGTTGTGGTGCAAAACTTGATCATGCTGATTGTTGCCAGCGTCATCGTCATCAATCTGGTGGTCGATCTGGCCGCAATAGGCATCGACCCGCGCCTGCGCCGTCAGGATTTCGCCCGTGGCTAAATGGCTAAAACTCATCGGCTTAAGACAATACTCCGTCAGCATGATCATTGGCGGATTGCTAACACTGCTCTTTCTGTCACTATCCGTCATTGCCCTGTTCTGGACACCCTACGATCCTGAAATCATGAACATTGCCGGTCGCTTAAAACCACCATCCATCAATAATTGGTTCGGCACAGACCAGTTTGGCCGCGACATGTTTTCCATGATCATGAAGGGCAGCCAAAACTCCGTTGCAGTTGCCATGGTCGCACTATGCATCGGCATGGGTTTTGGGGTGCCTCTGGGTGCATTGGCTGCGGCTAGGGGCGGTTTAATCGACGACAGCGTCATGCGCTTCAACGATTTCGTCTTCGCCTTCCCGGCCCTGCTTTCCGCCGTTATCATCACCGCTGTGTTTGGCCCCGGTGCCATCAACGCCATCGTTGCCATTGGCATTTTTAACATTCCGGTTTTCGCCCGCGTCACCCGCGCCGCCGCACAAATTACCTGGCAGCGAGAATTTGCCCTATCAGCCCGCGCCCTCGGCCTCACTACCTTCCAAATTACCCTGCGCCACATCCTGCCAAACATTTCGGGCATTTTGATCGTTCAGGGCACGATACAATTTGCCCTAGCAATCCTAGCTGAAGCAGGCCTGAGCTATCTCGGCCTTGGCGCACAGCCGCCTGCCCCATCCTGGGGCAAAATGCTGTTTGACGCCCAAACCCTGATGTACACCTCGCCCCATGTCGTGCTGATACCGGGCTTGGCCATTGCATTTACGATTTTTGGTTTGAACCTTTTGGGCGATGGCCTACGCGATCAACTCGATCCCAAAACAGTGACACGCGGTTAGAAAGCTCAGCGCAATTTATAGCTCAGCGCGCGCGTAATACAGCTCTGCAATTCGGCCTTGGATGTTTCAACATCGCCTTTCAGCACCAAAGCCCGATTGCCTTCAAAATCAAATGAGTCGGCAAACTGATCACGAAATTCCTGAATTAACGTCGTTTGGCAATGGCAATAAAGCGCTGGCTGACCACTCTTGCTGATACCAAGCCGGATCGGGCTACCCGTTACCGGCCGTACAGTGGCATAACTCGGCTGCCCCCATTTCAACGTCTCGACCAATTGTCCGGTGCCGGGTGCCTCTTCACAGGTTTGCACAATAAGCGCCCGCATTTGAAGCATGCTCTCACGTTGCTGCTCCGGAAACTCCGCAAATGCAGCGGCAACATCATCGCCCATGTCCATTTTAGCCATGTTTTGATCCAGCTCGCTATCCTGCAATGTTTACGGTGGCGCTACCAAACGAATACGCTCGCCATGCCTAACGCCACAACGTGACAATACACGTCAGTATTGGCCAAAGAACTGCAATTTGCAAAAACCCAAAAAACGTCTTGAATTGTAAATGATTGGCAGATAGACACGGCGGTGGAGAGGTGGCCGAGTGGTTGAAGGCGCGCCCCTGCTAAGGGTGTATATGTTAACGCGTATCGAGGGTTCGAATCCCTTCCTCTCCGCCAGCACCCTTTTTCTCCCAATCATTTCAAAAACATAATTGATTTCAACATCCTATGCAACTTGCTTTGCTACAATACATGCATGACCTCAAGAGTTCCTGTCCCTAAATTATTTCTTCGCGGAAACCGTTGGTACATTCGAGTGCAAGTGCCCAAGCACATGCAAGCAACGCTAAAGCGCAAAGAAAAATGGGTTTCCCTAAAAACAACGGATAAAGGGGAAGCGATACGAAAGGCGGCGGAGGCTACCGCCGAACAACGTTCGCTTGATGAGGAAGTTTGCAGACGCATGCACGATATTCGCACACCCATTTACCGTTTCGAGCCAGATCAATTGCTTGCATTGGGGCGAGAAGTTTATGACACATGTCTTAAAAATAGGAAGACCCCTCAACAAACGTTCAGAGATAGTGGATTTAAAGATTGGAAAGAATTCATTCGGATGCACAATCTTGCAGCTCAAAACATGTCGGATATTTTGCTTTCCAGCCATGGTTATCACCACACAATAGAATTAGTCATGCTCGGATTGTGCGAGAGAAATCTTATAAAAACACCTATCGGTTCAGAAGCAAATACGCAATTGCGACAAATCTGCATGGATGCTGTTATTGATTCAAATTGGCGCAAAATTTCCCTGTTGGAATCAAAACGAATCCCAGCCAATGCCGATCCACGATTCATTGACACGACCACCGGGGCGACATGGCCCTTTGTGCCATTACGTAAACAATTAACTTCGTTACCAGCACAGGCACCAGCATTAAATTTGTTAGTAGAAAAATATCTTAATAATCCAAATAGAGTTAGAACCGAGAAGACTAAGAAATCAATTCAGGGTTATTTATCTGTAGTAGTGGAGATTCTAGGAAATGACACTCTAGTAGCAGACATATCACAAACAGGTTGCGAGCGCGTCCGCGACCTTCTTATGGACCTTCCACCAAACTTCTCTAAATTAAAACCACTTCAAAACCGACCGATTGAAGAAATGGTTCGAATAGCTCGACAACGGGGAATGGGCAAATTATCTCCGACTGGCGTCAATAACTATCTGTCGTACCTCTGTTCTTTTCTTAGTTGGTGTCAAAAGCGCAGCATGATCAGCCAAGTACCCATTGCATATAGTGATCTAAAAGTTGCTGATCCGGTCAAGAACAAACACAAGAGGTCCTCATTTTCTGATCACCAATTATCTGTAATTTTTAACAGCGAAGTTTACTCATCAAATCGTCGAGAGGGTTCCCTGTTTTGGGTTCCGTTAATAGCACTTTGGAATGGCATGCGCTCCAACGAAATCTGCCAACTAGATGCAACTGATATTCGAAAAGTTGATGGTATTTGGGGTTTTGACATTACCGATATTAGTAAAATCGGAATCAATGATAAGAAATTGAAAACAGGTAGCTCCCTCCGGTTTATTCCTGTCCATAATAAATTGATTGAATTTGGACTGCTGGACTTTCATGCCCAACGACCTCATACCGCAAAATTATTTGGTGATATTACCATTGGTTCTGACGGGTATTATTCAACAAATTTCTCGAAGGTTTCTAACCGGTATCTTAAAAAAATTGGGGTTCATGGGCCAAGGCATAAATTCCATTCTTTTCGACATACGTTCCGTGATGCAATAAGACGGTGCCATATCAATCGAGAAATTGGAAAAGCATTGGGCGGCTGGAATAATGGTAATACAGAAGCTTTTGACATCTATGGAGATGGTTTCAGATTAGAAGAACTCGTTAAAGAACTACAACGTTTAGAGTACCCTGAGGTAAATTGGAGTCATTTGGTATCATCATGCAAAAACTTCTGATCACAATTTGACAATCATTATAATCAATCTGTTTTGATCAAAGCTGCCACCACACCCTGATATTTATGCAATTCAAACGGCTTACCGTTTTCAAATGCTGATTTGGCTTCCAACCGATATATCGATAATACTGTATCTCTGATTTTACGTGCTGATGGTCTAGTGGTGGTGCTAGCAAGCACACCCTCTATGAACTCAATGACATCACCAATACGATCCAGTTCAGGATCAGCCATGGTGGTATCCACCAGTCCCGTCAGCAGGTGCTCCGGTGCAACATTATACAAACTGGCCAAATCAACTAGGCGCTCCGCTGTAATGGCAGCATCACCCGTTTCCATACGACTAAGCTGACTCTGGGAAATGCCAATAGCCTTGGCCGCATCAACCATTGCCAGACCCGTGTTGCTACGGGCTAGTTGCAAGGATTTGCCAATAATGCTGTTTTTTGATGTGTCGGCCATGAGCATACCCTATGCACGAAATGCATAAGATG
>NVXB01000031.1 GCA_002746425.1 Hyphomicrobiales bacterium
CGCACGAAACCCTGCGGTAACCGATGCGCTGAAGCGTATGGTTCCGGCCGGGCGGCTTGACGTGCTGCGGCTTGATACTGCGTCGCCTGATTTGGTAAAAAGTTTTGTAAGTGACATTATAGATCGCCTGGGCGACAGCAAGATTGCGTCCTTGTCCTGTATCGCSGGRMTTCAAATTCTGGGGCCGCAAAAGCTGACTGCAAATGGGATCGACGAAACYTTTGCCACCAAYGTGATGGGCCATGTGCGCCTTGTYGATGGGCTTCGCRATCATCTTGCMCCGGGAGCTAGCGTWATCACGATAGGTAGCGGYACGCATGATCCAAATAATAAGCTTGCAAGTCGCGCTGGGTTTGCCGGGGCAGATTTCACCACTGCGCGTGCTGCCGCAATGGGAGAGACSACAAGGCCTTTGCTGGATGGGCCTGGGCGAGATGAGCGAGGCCGTGCGCTTGATCGCTACGCGACGTCRAAACTCTGCGCGATCTATCATGCCGCCGCYGCCGCARYTGAACCGATGTTTTCKGRTGCTCGCATCTATTGCTTTGATCCWGGCCTCATGCCCGGCACTGGTCTGGCCCGCCAGCAAAATGCAATTGTCAAATTTGTCTGGAAGCGGGTCATGCCGATGTTGTCCAGTTTTGTCGATGGGGTAAGTTCACCAGAACGGTCCGCGACATTTTTGGTCGACAATCTGATCCTTGGACAGCGCGAATATCCTTCCGGCGCACATGTCGAGTTCACTGGAGACCCCGCACCTGCAAGTGAACAAGCTCAGGATTTGAATGCAGCAATACGCTTTCTGGCAGAGGTAAGATCTCCGTTTGAAGACAATAGTTGAGGTTTTTGTGGACTTGATTGTTTCGAATAAGCCGACATTCAACAGACTGAGAAAACTACGGCCTATGCGCCTTTGGCGGCCATTTCGTGCTGGTAGTACAAAATATCCAGGGCCGGAGGGCTTATTCCGGCCTGATTGAGCATGCAATGCACCTGTCCGCGGTGATGAGTTTGATGGTTGAAGAAATGCGCCAGCGCAGGCTCTAAAACCTGCTCAACCGTTTCTGGAGTGGTAATCGGCGTATAGATAAAGGTGCCTTGCAATGTGGCATCATCCAGCGCGCCTACATAGCTTATGATGCGCGCATCCTCGGCGTTTCGCTCCGCGCGCAAAGCCGCCCAATCCTCAAACGGTGCTTGGTCGAGCTTTTGGTAGGTTTTGCCACTGGCGGTAAAGCGCTGCATCCACACCCGGTCGCCAACAATGAGATGGTTGAGGGTGTTGTGGATCGAGCCAAAAAAGCTGTTGCGATCCTTCTTGCGCGCTTCATCGCTCAATGGCTCGCAAGCATCATAAAGCAAAGTATTGGCCCATTCATTATAGGCGGCGAACATCTGAAAATAGGATTGGTGCATAAAATTCCTCGATGAACTGGGTCTGAATATGGTGTTCAATACAGGTACAAGGCCAATGCGTCATCCTGCAAGCAATCAATGATGATAGATAATCAGGAGCAGGATGATGGGCCGCTTTAAATCACAACAAGATACTTATGCCGAGTTTGCCGAGCACCCCCGCTATGGTCGCCGGCCATGCTTCAACGATTTGGTGCCAAAAGTAGGCCGTGACGAGAAATTCGTCATGATGACCATGTGCCGAGGTGGCATAAAGGGCACGGCCATTGAAGCCGACATGGAAAGCCAGCATGGCGCAGCCTATTATTTCAAATATTATTTTGATGAGGCGCTCAAATGCGTTGATTGCTTTCGGCAATTCATCTTTTTCGCCAAAGAGAAGAAATATCGCTGCGACGCGTTGGGCTACCACATCGATGCGGTTAGTACGCGCTGTTATGATTGCCGGCAGGTCAAAACCGCCTCCAAGCGCAATCAAAAGCGTTACGGCGAATTACAACATATCGAAAATCGTACTTTGGATCAAAACATCGAGATGGCGGAAATCTGTCTGTCATTGCTGGAAGACGCCTATTTGGGCATGGGGCAGGTCCAGATTGTGCGCATGCTGCTCAACAGCATTGCCCGGCAAGATGAGACCAACGGCCAGTTAGAACCGATGCTCGTAAGGCTGCATGACTATGAAGCGGTCGCCGAGCGCATTAAGGCCGACATAGCCCAAGCGGGCGCTTTGCCCGGATATAATTTGAGCAAAGCCGCCAATTTGGAGATGCAATTCCGTGCAAAAATGAGCGATCATTGGCGTCAGATCAGAGTGTCCAGGCTGCTTGCTAATTCTTGATCGATTATGCGTTTGTCGGTCTGGCTAAGCGCACCGCATGCCTGTAAAACCGATAAGAATGTTTGCTGCAACGATTGAATGGCAGCGCGATCTTTTCGGAGAAATTTATGACACTGGTTTTGTACGATCTATGCGCGGAAGATGAGAGCCGACGTTTTAGCCCCTATTGCTGGCGTATCAAGCGGGCCTTGCAGCATAAGGGCCTTGCGTTTGAAACCGTGCCGGTGCCGTTCAACAAAATCGCCTGTATTGAGGGCAATACCAGCAAAACAGTGCCGGTGCTGAAGCACGGCGACACCATCATCAGTGATTCATTCCAAATCGCCGAATACATCGATGATTTAGCGCCCGATGCGCCCAAATTGTTTGGCAGTGAAGACACCAAGGCGCTGTGCCGGTTCGTCGAGGCGTGGACGTATTCCGCGCTGCACCCCGGCATTGTGCGCATGGTGGTGAAGGATATTCACGACATTTTGGACGATGAGAACAAAGAGTATTTTCGCAGCACCCGCGAACCGGCGATGAAATCCACTTTGGAAGCCATGCATGCGGAGCGTGATGATTATCGCGTTGCGTTTCAGAAAAATCTGCTGGCGCTCGATTTGATGCTGCGCGGGCAGCCGTTTATTGGCGGCAAGGCGCCGAATTACGCTGATTTCATCGTCTACGGATCGCTGAAATGGCCCGCCGAATGCAGCGATTATGATGTGCTACCGAACAAACAGCGCATCCGCGAATGGTATGAGCGGTTGGATGGCTAGTATTTGGGGCGAAATCGAGTAGCCACCACCATACGCACCACACTCTACGTCATCCCAAACACTCCACGTCATCCCAAGACTTGATCTTGGGATCCAGCCGGCACTGGTCGTTAATTGGGTTGCTACCGGTTTTCCAGTCCAGCGAAGCGGCTGCGTTCTCTGGATACCAAGATCAAGTCTTGGTATGACGGGGGAGGGTGTGGTTGCTGTTTGCGGTTAAGCTTGCAGCTCTTGCTGCTGCTACA
This sequence comes from Hyphomicrobiales bacterium, assembly GCA_002746425.1. Taxonomy (GTDB): domain Bacteria; phylum Pseudomonadota; class Alphaproteobacteria; order Rhizobiales. The sequence continues at coordinate 3,264 of NVXB01000031.1, forward strand.
ACATTTGCAATTAAATTGACCTCCGCATCCCACCCACAACCATCATCCCACCACACTCTTCGTCATCCTCGGGCTTGACCCGGGGACCCACAGCGCATGCGGCAGAGTTTTCACCAACGAATGGTCGTTTTCACTCAGTCGGGGACGTGGTTATGGGTCCCCGGGTCAAGCCCGAGGATGACTGTGGGGATAGGCGCGGCGGCAAGGCAATTGCAGTACAGCCGGTTCATTGATCGAAAATTGAGCCTGTGCTCTGGCTCAATTGGTTTTTCTGAAGCTATTTGCTTCCAAATAATTTGAAGTGAATTCAGAAACCACATCGCCAATCAGCCAATCAACGGCAAAATACCCCGGAACAAATATGACAAACAACAACAGCCAATTTGTGGGTTTCATTTTTTGAGGTCTGTCGTTCATGGCATCTCTATGGCGCGTTATACTGGCTAATTTCGATTGTTATATTTCCTGTAAAGGTTGCACGGTAATTATGCACAATCAATGGTGTCAATTTTGTCAGTTGCATCAAATATCTCACCTTCGGAGCGAACCCCGAAGGTGATGGTTGTTACTTCAATCAAGCCCCAAGCGCCTTACGCACGCCATTGCCATACGCCATATCAACCGCATCGAAATGCACCAGCTGGCGATCGATAATCTCCTGCGGAACACCCTGCATGGCAGCGGCGATGTTGGAGAATAGGCGGCTCTTCTGCCCGTCATCAAACAGATCAAACAACGCTTTTACCTGCCGATAATCATCATTGCCATCACGGTGATTATAACGGTCCATCGCGCCGGAAATCGCCAGAGCAGGCTCAGCCTGGCTGTTATCCTCAACCGGGCCGTTCACAGAATTTGGCTCATAATAGGCATCTGGATTGCCGCTTTGCTGGCCCATAAAGTTCATCGAACCATCCTTGTGATAGTGATGCACCGGGCATTTGGGCGCGTTCACGGGCAGGGACTCGTAATGGGTGCCAAGGCGGTAACGGTGCGCATCGGCGTATGAGAACAGCCGAGCCTGCAACACTTTGTCGGGCGAAAAGCCAATACCCGGCACAATGTTGGAGGGTGAGAACGCAGCTTGCTCGATTTCCGCGAAATAATTCTCCGGATTGCGGTTCAGCTCCATCTCGCCAACTTCGATCAGCGGATAATCGCCATGGGGCCACACTTTGGTCAGATCAAACGGGTTGTACCATGTGCTGCCAACATCGCTTTCCGGCATGATTTGAACAAACACTTTCCATTTGGGGAAATCGCCGCTGTCAATCGAGCCATAAAGATCTTCCTGATAGCTTTCGCGCGTTTGGCCAACCACATCGGCGGCCTCACCATTGGTCAAAAACTTGTGGCCCTGCACGGTTTTGAAATGGAACTTTACCCAGCAACGCTCATTATCGCCATTGATAAAGCTATAGGTGTGCGAGCCGTAGCCGTTCATAAAACGCGGGGAAGGCGGCAGACCGCGATCCGACATCAAGATCGTTACCTGATGCAGGCTTTCTGGAGAGAGCGACCAATAATCCCACATCGCCGTGCCAGAGCGCATGTTGGTTTTGGGGTGGCGCTTTTGGGTGTGGATGAAATCCGGGAATTTATACGGGTCGCGAATGAAGAACACCGGCGTGTTGTTGCCAACCAAATCCCAGTTGCCTTCATCGGTGTAGAATTTAAGCGAGAAGCCGCGCACATCGCGCTCGGCATCGGCTGCGCCCATTTCGCCAGCAACGGTCGAGAACCGGGCCAACATGTCGGTTTTCTTGCCAATCTCGCCAAAAATAGAGGCTTTGGAGAACTGCGAAATATCATTGGTAACGGTAAAAGTGCCATGCGCACCCCAACCCTTGGCATGCACAACGCGCTCGGGAATACGCTCGCGGTTTTGATGCGCCAGTTTTTCAATCAGCTGATAATCCTGCATCATGACGCCGCCCTGCGGCCCCGCTGTCAGCGAATTCTGGTTGTCGGAAACGGGTGCGCCTGCGGTCGTGGTCAGTGTTTTACGTGTCATAGCCTCTCCATTCAGTGCTCAATTGGTCCGGTAAAGCGCGCCGCAAATGTCTCATCACAAGGCGGTGCGCTCTATATCGTGACTATCTGCTGTTATCGTGATAATATCCAATCGCAATAAACGTTGAATGCGATAGGAAAAACCTATGATCACTTTAAAGCAACTGCGCTATCTGGAAGCGATTGCCCAAACCGGGCATTTTGGCCGCGCGGCAGAGCTGGTGCACATCTCGCAGCCCGCATTATCGGCGCAGATACGAGCGCTGGAAGATCGCCTTGGCACAATACTGGTGGAGCGGCTTTCCAACGGTGCGCGGCTTACCACCGTTGGTGAGGATATCGCGGCGCGGGCCAAGAAAATCCTCTCGGCGGTGGGCGAATTACAGGAGGCGGCAAAAATGTCTCAAGGCGTGCTGGCGGGCCGGGTGCGGCTTGGCATTATCCCCAGCATCGCGCCGTATTTCCTGCCAAAACTACTGCCGGAGCTGGATGTGCGCTTTCCGCAATTGCAGCTTGAATTGCGCGAAACCATAACCGAACAATTGATGCGCGAACTGATGGATGGCGCGCTGGATGTGGTGATCCTTAGCCTGCCGATTGATGAGCCGACCATTGAAACCCGCGCCTGCTTTTTCGACCCGTTTGTGCTGGCCTGCGCCAAAAGCCGCGACTTGCGCGCCGATAACAGCCGGTTTCCAGCCAAGGACATTCTCAACGAGCAAACATTACTGTTGATGGAAGATGGCCATTGCCTGCGCGATCAGACCCTAAAAGTGTGGGAATCCGAGCTGACTGGTGCGCGGCGCAGCGGCGGGGTGAGTAATATGGCGACGCTGACCCATTTGGTGGAGCAGGATCGCGGCGTGGCGTTGCTGCCAGAGCTGTTCATCAACTGCGAAAGCGGCCTGTCGGAGCGGGTCAATCTCATCCGGTTGGGCAACCCGGAACCGGGGCGGCAGATTGGCGTGGTGTGGCGCAAAACCCATCCGCGCGGCAGTGATTTTGATGCTTTGGCCAAGCTGGTGCGCGAGATTGGCACACAGCAAGCTTGAAAAATGCTTGCAGGTACTCGCCCCAAAAGCTAAGGAAACGCAACTTTGCGCGCGCGCGCAACCCTTCCACCGTACAAACGAGTTTTAAAATGGCTATCGAACGCACATTCTCCATCATCAAACCAGATGCAACCAAGCGCAACCTAACTGGCAAAATCGTTGCTAAATTTGAAGAAGCTGGTCTGCGCATTGTTGCCAGCAAGCGCATCCACATGAGCCTCGAACAGGCCCAGGGTTTTTACGCAGTGCACAAAGAGCGTCCGTTCTATGGTGAATTGGTCGACTCCATGATTTCCGAGCCTGTTGTTGTGCAGGTTCTGGAAGGCGAAAACGCCATTCTCAAAAACCGCGAAATCATGGGCGCAACCAACCCAAGCGAAGCTGCTGATGGCACCATCCGCAAGGAATTCGCCCTTTCCATCGGCGAAAACTCCGTCCACGGCTCCGATGCGCCAGAGACAGCTGCAGAAGAAATCAAATTCTTCTTCTCCGATGACGAGATTGTTGGCTAAGCCAAATTTTTGATTTGCATTAGAAGGCGCGGTTAACCCCGCGCCTTTTTTGTGTCTGTGGCCGCCGCCATGGCAATATGCTTGCCTCGATCAAAGCGCGAATTCGGGTCGACCGTTTTTGTGAGCGGACAGAGCATTCCATACAAAGGAATGGGCGGGCGTTGGCACACCGGTGCTTATACCCAGTTCATGCACCCGTCCCGAAAGCCACGCGAGCTCAGTCGGTTTACCGGCCAGAATATCGACGATGAGGGATGAAGATTGCGCCGCAGGCTGTGCAGAGTAGAGCTCTAACACGTTTTCATTATGCTTTGGGTCCAGCCCGATATTGCTGGCAGTCGCCACAGCAATGGCTTCTGACAAAAGTTGTTTTAGCAACAGCGTTGCCTGCTCGTTTGCAAAAACGCCCCCAAGCGACATGCGCGTAATGGCGGTGACCGCGGCAATGGAGCTTTGCGCGGTGAACTTGCCCCACACCACCTTGTCGGAATCATCAACCGGCGTCACATCAAGCGCCACTGCGCCATCAATAGCTTGAAAGAAACCCGCCATCGTTGCATCGCCATTCAGCCTATCGACGAGCATTAAGTGCTTGCCACCCGGCGTCATGACCGTACCCGGCTCCTTGATATGAACCGCAAGATAGATCACCCCTTGTGCGATGATCGCCGGATCAACATGCTGTGCAAGAATAGATTTCGTGTCGATGCCATTCTGCAATGTCACGATGCGAGATGTTGGGGTCAAAAGTGACGGGATTTTGGCCGCTATTTGGCCCAAATCCGGAAGCTTCACCGTGACCAATACAAGATCGACCTTACCCACCAACTCAAGGTCTTCAACGGCCAAAATATCTTTCAGGTGAGCATCACCAAGCGGGCTTTCTATTTTCAACCCGTTTGACTGTATTGATTTCAGATGATTACCTCGTGCAACGAGGACAACGTCATGGCCAGCCTCAGCTAACCGTCCACCAATGTAACCCCCAATACCACCCGCACCAAGCACTGCTATCTTCATAGTAAATATCCATCATTGCCATGTATAGACGCTCAACTTAGCGCGATTATTGCTTAACACGGCCCTGAAGCGCAGGCCAGTTTGCTTACGTACTTTTACCCATATTCGCTATCTCAAATAAATATTTTTCAAAACACTTCACTTAGGTTGCTTTGCTCCGGAGACAGCCGCAGGCGAAAACAAGTTCATCTTCTTTGATGATGAGATTGTTGGTTATGCCGAATTTTAGATTTGTGACACTGCCATCATCCCAGAGTTCTGTTGATCTCGGTCAATATACATATTGCACAACTTCGCATATGCTTTTGGTTCTCAGAAACTGATTGGATAATTGATTATGGATCAACTTGGGGAAATGCCGGATAGTGATGGCTACTTTGGTGARTTTGGCGGGCAAATAATTCCGCCTGATCTTATTACCGTGATGAATGAAATTAATGATGCTTATGAAAGCATCCGCAATTCTGAAAAATTCAAAAACGAACTGGATGAGTTGTTYACCCATTATGTGGGGCGTCCCAGTCCGATATTTTATGCAAAGCGCCTCAGTGACAAAATCGGCGGGGCAAAGATTTATCTCAAGCGTGAAGACCTCAACCACACAGGTGCACACAAGATCAACCATTGCCTGGGTGAGGCGCTGCTTGCCAAGCACATGGGTAAAACCAAAATTCTGGCAGAGACTGGCGCAGGACAACACGGTGTTGCTCTGGCCACGGCGTGCGCGCTTGTGGACATAGAATGCGAGATTCACATGGGCCAGGTCGACATTGAGAAAGAGCATCCCAATGTCACWAAAATGAAAATCCTGGGCTGCAAACTGGTGCCGGTAACCATGGGCACCGCKACGCTGAAGGATGCKGTCGATTCTGCTTTTATGGAATACATGAAAGACCCGGTAAACTCGTTTTATGCCATCGGATCGGTGGTCGGGCCCCATCCATTCCCAAAAATTGTACGTGATTTCCAATCAATTGTCGGGCGCGAAGCTCGGGCCCAGATTCAGGAAATGACCGGCAGGTTACCTGATATTGCAACCGCCTGCGTTGGCGGCGGATCAAATGCCATCGGCTTGTTTACGGCCTTTCTTGACGATGAATCAGTTAAGCTGGTTGGCGTTGAGCCCGCCGGCAAAGGGCTTGATACGCCAGATCATGCGGCGACGATGACCCTAGGAACAAAGGGATCTATTCACGGGTTTAAATGCTACAATTTGCAGGATGATCAGGGTGAGCCATTACCGGTTTATTCCATAGCCTCAGGCCTTGATTACCCCGGCGTGGGGCCGCAGCATTGTTATCTCAAAGACATGAAGCGGGTTCATTACGTGGCGGTTGATGACAAGGCCTGTCTTGATGCCTTTATGACGCTGTCGCGCGTCGAGGGCATCATTCCAGCTCTGGAAAGCGCTCATGCCATTGCCTATGCCATAACGGAGGCCGCCAAAATCGGTCCTGACAAAAACATCCTCGTCAACTTGTCCGGTCGCGGCGACAAGGACGCTGATTTTGTAGCTGAAACACTCGGTTTGTAGCACAACGGCAAAAATGATGACAAAGGGGCAAGGCCAACACCTTGCCCTTTTTCGTTTGGGACATGCCCCTCACGATTTCATCGATATGTTCAAACAGCGACGGCCTCACCTTGGTAGAAATAAGCTCTGAACTGGCATCTAACGCCGCGTTGGTGAATGGAGCCATTATGGACCGGTGAATACTTGTATGTTGTTTGGGGGTATGTTCAGATTAAGCATGACAACATTACATAACATTATTGAGACTGTTGAAATGCGTGGGTTTTCCAGCCCCGAACATTTCGTGCTGGACGAGGGTGTCGCCGCCGATCCCCAGATGGTTGTGGAGAACCGCAATTGGTCATTATACACCTTCGATCACGCAAAAGAGCGGGCGTTGTTTGTTGAACTGCCCGAAGGCACGGATTTGTCGCAAGCCGCTTTTGCTTATCTTGACCAGCACCAACTGGCGCAACGGGTGTTAAGCGTGCCGTTTTCCGAATTGGACAGCTTGGCCGCGCAAATCCCCGAGGCGAAAACCAATGTCTTTATCTTCTCGATCGGTCGCTGTGGATCAACGCTTGTCAGCAATATTTTGAACCAGCTTGATGAGGTCTATTGTCTGTCGGAACCTGATGCCTATTCGCGTCTGTTAAAGGAGAATTTCGACGCTAGACTTCGGCTGAACTACACGCCTGAACAAGTTAAAAACCTAATCCGCGTGGCAACACGCTTACTTTTTCGCCCGCCAGATCTTGCCACAACTTACGCCGTAAAATTTCGCAGCCAGAGCTTGTTTCAAGCTGATTTATTTCAAGCAGCCTTTCCTGACGCAAAATTCATATTTCTCTATCGCGACGCGATTTCCTGGAGCAATTCCGTTTTCCAGATGACACAAAAATATGGCCAATCAACCGTGTTAACGGGTGATGTGAGAACCCAGATATGGTCGATTCTCACCGCCTCGAGCGATGCCGCCTACCTTAAACCCTACGTCGATGTCACCGCCGAAAAAATCCCTTCCGAGCAAACAATATTGCCCGCTTGGCCGTTCAGTATGGAAGAATACAGCCAGCAATTGGCCAGAGGCGTTCCATATTACGCCCTGCGTTATAACGAGTTGAACAGTGACCGCGCGGCCTCATTAACTGCGCTTCTTAAACATTGCGGCTTGCCAACAGCAAAGGTCGCAACGGCACTGGAAGCCTTCGAACGCGATTCCCAGGCAGGCACACATATCGCCAAAGCCATTGAGGTCGAGCGCCTGAATGAGACGCAAAAATCGACCCTGCGCGACATTTTAGGCAGGCACCCTAAGTTTGCTGACCCTGATACGATCCTGCCGGACATTTACAGCTCCTAGCCAGTTGCTGATTGCTTTCGACTACGACCAACAACAGATAAGCGTGCCACCATTCTTGGTGCCAGGGGCAGAAATACAGCAACTTTACGCCAAGCATTACAAGTTGGAACAAATAGACAGTCAAAGAATTTCAAGACGACTGTCCGAGCATTGTCAGGGTGATGAGAATACGTGGCTGATTGAGGTGAAATAGGTGGTGGAGAACTGGTTGGTATAGCGGTTGGTGCCCAAGCCCTCTGAGATTATTTTCACTCATTGTATGAATTGTGGAGCCCTTGCATTCAACCTAGATTTGCGAGAAGTTAAGGCAATTGGGCGTGAACAGTTCGGAGAATTTATGAAAGTTTTTATTAGCTGGAGTGGCAAGCGCAGCAAAGCCATGGCTGGGGCGCTCAAAGACTGGTTGCCGCTGATTCTGCAATATGCTGAACCTTGGGTGTCGGACAAAGATATTGGAGCAGGAGATCGTTGGGCACAGGCAATTGCTGGCGAACTTGAAACCTCCAATTTCGGCATCCTGTGCATTACGCCAGAGAATTTGAACTCAGAGTGGATTCTGTTTGAGGCTGGCGCATTATCCAAGTCAATGCAGGATGCAAAAGTAATACCTCTACTCTTCGGCCTTGAGTTAAGTGATCTCAGCGGTCCCCTTTCTCAATTCCAGGCCATCAAAGTTGACCAACAAGGGATGTTGGACGTAGCTAAGTCAATCAACGGTGTTGCAGAAACCAAGGCGGCAGAAGCAACCATTCAACAACTGGTTCCTGCTCTTTGGCCACAATTGGAATCCGCACTTACCGCAATTCCCGACAAAAGAAAAACCGAAAAGCATATGCGGCCCCAAACTGAAATACTTGAAGAATTGGTATCTCAAGTACGTGGTCTGGGCGCGCGTATGCGTGATTTTGATCCCGAAGTGATAGATCATGAAGCCCGCTTCTCCAACAAGCAGAACAGCGTTTTCGATCACCAAATACTGAACTGGATAATGCATAAAAGACACAGCGACTTATCTTTAGTAGTCATTGCTGGTCTCATTCGTGATCGTGTGCCATGGCTAGCCGATGTGTTAATCGAAGCGCGGCGTGACTTAAGAAATGCGACGCCAGTCCAAGCTAAAGTAATTGGTCTCAATCTGATGGACCTAATAAATATGGCAACGCATTCACCTCAAACAGAACGCCTGATGAGAGACAGCAAACCACACTATATGCTTATGATGGAGATGCCGGGTATCGTAGATCGCACTATTTCGCACATGCTTGAAAATCGCGATACCGAAGACCGTTATGAACAAAAGTAATTGGAACTGGACAACTGACAACGTATTTGTTCGCTTTTCATAAGAGGCTGATAATATTATTGTTTAACAAAACTGTATTGTCGATATCACTATGGTGTAAAAAAGAAGTTGGATGCATAAGTAAATCAATATAGGTGATCACCAACCCACCAAAAGGCGCGGCAAATCCCGCGCCCTTTTCGTAACTTCTACTCAGGCTTATCCATCAACGAAAAATCCCAGAATGCAGCCTCAATCTTATGCCCATCTAAATCCCGTACAAAGCAGCCATAATACGGTGCGCCGTATTCTTTGCGGGGGCCGGGTGCCCCGTCTGGTTTGGCGTTGTTGGCCAGTGCTGCTTCCCAGAAGGCGTGAACTTCGTCCTTGGTGCGGGCGAAAAAGCCGAAATGGGTGCCGTTTCCAAGAGTGGCTTTTTCGCCATCAACGGGGGGGTGCACCCAAAACTCTGGAAATTCGCGGCCATAGGCAATGGCAGTGGGAAAATTCATTATTTTGCGAATGCCCATCGCGCCCAAAACCGCGTCATAAAACGCAATCGCGGCATCAAACTGGTTGGTGCCGATGGATACGTGGGAAATGATACTTGGATTTGTCGCATTGATATCTACATCACTCATGTCTGCTCCTTGTGGTTGGAGCCTCACCATAAACAACACTGCTGACAACATGCTGTCAGCATGGTGTGATACGAAGGCGATATGAGACGAGCTGACAGACTTTTACAAATCATCCAGATTCTGCGCCGGGCGCGCAGACCCTATCCGGCAAGCGCTATAGCAGAAGAGCTGGAGGTGTCGCTGCGTACGATTTATCGCGATATTGCCGATCTAAGCGCAAACCGTGTGCCGATACGCGGCGAGGCGGGTGTCGGCTATATTCTGGAAGATGGCTATGATTTACCGCCGCTGATGTTCAACACCGCCGAGCTGGAGGCCATTATTCTTGGCATGCGCATGGTGCAAGAACGCTGCGATGCGGAGTTACAGCGCGGCGCGCGTGATGCGGTGGCCAAGATTGAAGCGGTGTTGCCCAAAGAGCTGAAATCCACCTTTATTGATGCGCCGCTTTACGCTGCTGAATATGGGCAGGTTGTTGAGGACAGCGTGGATGTGGCGCAAATTCGGCTGGCCATGCGCGAGCAATTCAAGCTGAAAATCTCCTATAGCGATGCGGATGGAAAACCCAGCGAGCGGATTATCTGGCCTATTTCAATTGGCTATTTTCGTGCCGCGCGGGTTGTGGTGTCGTGGTGCGAATTGCGGGTGGATTTTCGCAGTTTTCGCACAGACCGGATTGAGACTATGGATTTGTTGGATGAGAAATACCGCCCACGCCGGGCGGCGCTGTTCGCGGATTGGCGAAAGACCTGCACGATGCCCGAAAAAGGGCACCGGACTTAGTAGTTAGTCGTTGATAAAGTCGTGCAAAGCAGCACTGTAATCTGGCGCAATTATCGCGGTTTGCCCACCGCTCCAACTGATATTACCAAGGCACACCGCCGATAAAGCGCGGTGATAAGTGGCGTGCTCAGCCTGCAAAATCCGGGCGCTCAAAACATCCTCATCGTCTTGTGGCAGCACCGGCACGGCGCTTTGCATGACAATGGCCCCGGCATCGGTTTCTTCACTGACAAAATGCACCGTGCAGCCGCTAAGCCGCACACCCGCATCCAAAGCTTTTTGCTGGGGCACAAGGCCAGGAAAACTTGGCAACAGGGACGGGTGGATGTTGAGCAAACGCCCCAGCCACTGCTCGACAAATGCCCCGGAGAGCAACCGCATGAAACCGGCCAGGCAGATGATATCCGCGCCCGCGCTGATCAGCTCTTGTTGCAGAACGGCCTCAAACGCGGCTTTGTTCTCATAGGCTTTATGGTCGATGCTGGCGGTCGCAAAACCCTGGCGTGCGGCCCAATCCAGCCCCGCCGCATCGGGCCGGTTGGAGATGACGCGGCAAACCTCATAGCCAGCGCCCTTTTGCCGCGATGCATCGCACAGCGCCTGCATGTTGCTGCCACGTCCTGATATGAGAATGGCGACCTTCTTCATTGTCTTATTCACGGGGCCTAGCTCTGAAGCGCGTTGCTGAACACCACGGCATCAGCATCCGCTGCACGCTCTTCAAGCCTGCCCAGCTCAACCGGGTGTTCGCCCGCCTCTTCAAGCGCGGCAACGACTTTGGCTTGGTCTTCCGGCGACACCACAATGATCATGCCAATGCCGCAATTAAAAGTGCGCAAAAGTTCCAACTCGGCAATGCCGCCCGTTTGCGCCAACCAATGGAACACCGGCTGACAAGGCACTTTGGCCAAATCGATATGGGCAGCCAGATTATCCGGTAGCACGCGCGGAATGTTTTCGACAAAGCCACCGCCGGTAATATGCGCCAGCGCCTTTAGCGCCTTGGTGGCTTTGATAGCCGCAAGCACAGGTTTGACGTAAATGCGTGTTGGCTCCAGCAGCACATCGCGCAACGCAACATCCTTGTTGAAGGGCGCAGGCGCGCTCAAATCGGCATCGCTCACCTCAACAACTTTGCGCACCAACGAAAAACCGTTGGAATGCAGGCCAGACGAGGGCAGGCCAAGCACGATATCGCCCGCCAGCACATCTTCGCGTGGCAGTGCTTCACCGCGCTCCACAGCGCCTATGCAAAAACCGGCCAGATCATAATCGCCTTCGCGGTATAGCCCCGGCATTTCAGCGGTTTCGCCGCCAATCAGCGCTGCGCCAGCTTCCTTGCAACCATCGGCAATGCCAGAAATAACGCTAACCGCCACCGGGCGTTCCAGCTTGCCGCAGGCATAATAATCGAGGAAAAGCAGCGGCTCCGCGCCCTGCACGATAAGGTCGTTGACGCACATCGCCACCAGATCAATGCCGATRGTGTCATGCTTRTCGGCCTCAATTGCCAGCACCAGCTTGGTGCCAACGYCRTCATTGGCSGCYACCAAAATCGGGTCTTTAAACCCGGCGGCCTTCAAATCAAACATRCCGCCAAAGCCRCCAAGCTCKGAATCCGCACCGGGGCGYTTCGTGCTTTTGACCTTTGGTTTGATGTCCTCAATCAGYGCATTTCCGGCATCAATATCGACACCGGCATCGCTGTAGGAAAGCCCGTTGGATAAGGGTGTTTTGGGATTGGTCATTGAAATGCCTTTGCTGGAAGACGCTTTTGCAAAATATGCTTTCCCTGTGCCCCGTGTGGGCGCTGATTTCAAGTGCTATCTTGCATTCAAGCAATCAACTGTTCATATGAGATGTAACCCTTTTTACCTGTGTAYGCGTGATCCCTCAGATGACCCTTCCGAACCTGATCTCCCTATTCAGACTGTTTTTGGTCCCGATCATCATTTGGATGATTTTTGACCAGGCYTATTTGTGGGCGTTTTGGCTGTTTATGCTGGCAGGTATTTCCGATGCGGTGGATGGCATTATYGCYCGGCGYTTTGCYTCAGAATCCAAGCTYGGYGGTTATCTMGATCCGATCGCCGATAAAACSCTGATGGTGGCGGTGTTTCTGTCRCTGGCCATGCTSGGCCTGTTGCCCATTTGGCTGATTGTGCTGGTGGTTGGCCGCGATGTTTTRATYGTCTGCGCYGTTRTSCTGTCRTCGGTTTTGCACAAGCCGGTGGTGATGAACCCGCTGATGGTCAGCAARGCCAACACGGCGGCGCAAATCATTCTAATYGCCTTTGTTATGGGCGTGTTGGCCTATCARATWGACCCMGCCGCGATTGCTGGCCCGATGAAGCTGCTGCTGATGCTGGTCGCTGGTTTGACGAGCATATCCACTCTGGCGTATCTAGTGGACTGGATCAGGCATTTGGCTGATGGGGATATGGATAAGGGCTCACRRGTTTGAAACTTCGCACACATCTCTAYTTTTGGCTTGCGGCGCTTGTTGGCCTGATTTTATTTCTCCTTCTGTTTCGCGCCATTTTGCTGCCCTTTGTGGCYGGWATGGCGCTGGCCTATTGYCTYGAYCCGCTKGCCGATTGGTTTGARCGGCGCGGCTTTAGCCGGATGATGGCGACYGTCGTCATTYTGTTYATCTTTCTCATCCTGTTYATTATGTTYCTCGTCATCATCATTCCGCTGCTTGGCGCGCAATTGGCKGGCTTTATTGAGCGTTTGCCCGCGCTCGTCACGCGYTTGCAGGCGATGATTACCAGCGTTAATGCGGGCTGGCTCGACCGATTGTTGGGCGAAGATCAACTCGCCATGCAGCARAAYTTYTCAGAATYATTGAAAGAGGGCGCAACGTGGYTGGGSCGCTTGCTTGGCTCGCTGTGGAGCGGTGGGCAAGCCATTTTAGATATTGCCGGGCTGTTTGTTGTCACGCCGGTTGTCGCCTTTTATCTGCTCTATGACTGGGACAATATGGTCGAGAAAATCGACAGTTGGTTGCCGCGCGATAATCTGGATACCGTGCGAGGTCTGGCCAGCGAAGTGAACAACACGCTGGCGAGTTTTATTCGCGGGCAGGGCACTGTGTGTCTGCTACTGGGCGGATTTTACGCCATTGGCCTCAGCCTTGCCGGGCTTAATTTCGGCCTGTTGATTGGTATTGGCGCGGGTTTCCTCAGCTTCATTCCTTATGTCGGCTCGATTGTTGGCTTCATCCTCGCCATTGGCGTGGCACTGGTGCAGTTCTGGCCGGATTATATTCAAATTGCGCTTATCGCGGTTATTTTTGGTGCCGGGCAGTTCATTGAGGGCAATATTCTGCAGCCGCGCCTTGTTGGCGATTCCGTTGGCCTGCACCCGGTATGGCTGATGTTTGCGCTGTTTGCCTTTGGCTCGCTGTTCGGCTTTGTCGGCCTGTTGGTGGCCGTGCCGCTGGCCGCATCCGTTGGGGTGCTGGTGCGCTTTGCCCTGAAACAATATTTGGCCAGCAGCATTTACAAGGGCGGTGAAAGCTAAATGGCCTCACCGCACCAACAAATGTCGTTTGAGCTGCCACCTTTATCGGGCATGACCCGCGAGGATTTTATCGTTGATGAGGCCAACCGGCTGGCCTTTGAGCAAATCACCGCGTGGCCGCAATGGCCAGCGGATACGCTGGTGTTAGCAGGCCCGGTTGGCTCCGGCAAAACGCATCTGGCTGCCATTCACGCCCAGCAATCAGGCGCGCTGAAGTTTGATTGCGCCAAGCTGCCAACGCCTGAAGAACTGCATGAGTTCGGCGACCGCGCCTTAATCGTAGAAAATGGCCACAGCGCCAATTTGGACGAAACGCGGCTGTTCCATATGATGAACCATGTGCGTGAATTCGGCTCGCGGCTGCTCATCACAACGCGGTCCTGGCCCGAAAGCTGGTCGCTTGAATTACCCGATCTCAAATCCCGCTTGCGTGCTGCCCATCCGCTTGAGTTGAACGAGCCGGGCGATACATTGCTGCGGCAGGTGCTGGTGAAATTGTTCGCAGACCGCCAATTATCAGTCGATGCAAAAGTGCTGGATTACTTACTGGTACGCATGGAGCGATCCCTGTCTGAGGCGTCGCGGATCGTGGAGCAGCTGGATCGGCTGTCCTTGGAGCGCAGCCGCCCAATCACACGGCAATTGGCAGCGGAATTGTTTTAGGGGGAGCGCCTCAACGACATCAGCCGACCACCGCCAAAACCACTACCGTCACATTCAACCCGCAACCGCCATCCCATATATATAAACCGTCATCCCAAGACTTGATCTTGGGATCCAGGGAAACAAGCTCATTCCCGTGCCGTCACCTGCCACATCGCCCAGTGCCAGTCTGGATACCAAGATCAAGTCTTGGCATGACGAGGCGGAGAGGGTGGTGTCAGGCATGACGAAGCGGCGAGGGTGGTGTCGGGATGAAGCTGCCATGATGGTTGCGGTCGTATGGCGCGTCACGCCTCAGAACACCGAACGCAAAATCCATCCCCAAAAGCCCGCGACAAGCGTCATAAAACTTTGTAAACTATAAAAACTCGCAAAACCTACATATTCTTGTGTCATCAGTCTGTTAGACAGATTTTTGGATTCAAATTGATAAGCTGCCAAACGCAGCACCGATAACCATATTGCGTGGGAAAAATGCTGGAAACACCGACCGACCAGAACAATAAATTGCCAGAAATTCCGGCACCMTTACCMAGTRAYGARGCGAAAGCGCATAAGCTGGATGCRGAGTTGATGGCCAGTCCAACCCGGTTTGAAAACCGCGARYTGTCCTGGTTGGAGTTCAATCAYCGCGTTCTGGAAGAAGCSGAAAACACCAAACATCCGCTGCTGGAACGCCTGCGKTTTCTGTCGATCTCCGCCGATAATCTGGATGAGTTTTTCATGGTGCGCGTCGCCGGTCTTAAAGGGCAACAGCGCGAGCAAATCGTRGACCGCAGCGATGATGGGCTGACCCCAACCGAGCAGCTCGAAAAAATCAACGAGGCGGTGGCAACGCTTGTCGCCGATCAACAAACCACTTTTACCCATYTGCGCGGCTTGCTGGAAGAGGTTGGCGTGTCGCTRYTRTCGCCTGAAAACCTGTCGGGTGATGACGAAAAATGGCTGGAAGACTATTTCTCCGATTACATTTTTCCGGTGCTCACACCGCTGGCGATTGACCCGGCGCATCCGTTTCCCTTTATTCCTAATCTSGGTTTTTCGCTGGTGCTGCAATTGCGCTCCACGGCAAAAGAAGTGCGCGGTGCCGCCAAATCCATGACCGGGCTGCTGCGCATTCCAAATGCTATTGATCGCTTTATCCAATTGCCCAAAAGCAATGATCCTGATGACAAGACATTGGCCCGCTGCATTGCGCTGGAAGATGCTATCGGGCTTTACGGGCCGCGTCTGTTTCCAGGTTATGAAACGCTCGCCAAGGGCACATTTAGGGTTATTCGAGATTCTGAAATGGAGATCGAAGAGGAAGCCGAAGATCTGGTGCGCCTGTTTGAATCTGCCCTGCGCCGCCGCCGCCGCGGTGTGGTGATCCGCCTGGAAGTTAGCGCCAGTGTGCCGCCGGCATTGCTGGAATTCGTCAAAGATGCCTTGCATGTTGATGCCAGCGAAGTGGTGACCACGGATGGCCTGATGGCGCTGAGTGATCTGTCGGAGCTCGTTGGCCTCGATATACCCGAATTGCTGTTTCGCAAGCCCGCCGTGCGTTTTCCCGAGCGTATCCGCGAGCACGGCGGCGATTGCTTTGCCGCGATCCGCGAAAAAGATCTGGTGGTCCACCACCCCTATGAAAGTTTCGATGTTGTCCTGCAATTTCTAAAGCAGGCCGCCAGCGACCCCGATGTTGTCGCCATCAAACAAACGCTTTACCGCACCTCTAACGACAGCCCCATCATCAGCGCGCTGATACAGGCGGCGGAGGCGGGCAAATCCGTCACGGCGCTGGTAGAGCTGCGCGCGCGTTTTGATGAGGAAGCCAACATTCGCTGGGCGCGCGATTTGGAGCGCGCTGGTGTGCAGGTGGTTTACGGTTTTCTGGAGATGAAAACCCACGCCAAAATGTCGATGGTTATTCGCCGCGAGGCGGGCATCATGCGCACGTATTGCCATTTTGGCACCGGCAATTACCACCCCATTACCGCAAAAGTTTACACCGACCTGTCGTATTTCACCGACAATCCAAAACTGGCACGAGATGCAGCCCGCGTCTTCAACTTCATCACCGGTTATGCCCGCCCGCAAGATGTGGAGCGGCTGGCGGTGTCGCCCTATGCCATGCGCAAACGCATGATCGAGCATATCCATGCCGAGATCGACAACGTCAAAGCTGGCAAGCCCGCGCAAATTTGGGCCAAGATGAATTCGCTGGTTGATCCCATTTTGATCGATGAGATGTACATGGCCAGTCAGGCTGGCGTGATGATTGATCTGGTCATTCGCGGCATTTGCTGCCTGCGCCCGCAAGTGCCGGGCATTTCCGACAATATCCGGGTTAAATCCATCGTTGGCCGCTTTTTGGAGCACAGCCGCATCGTCTGCTTTGCTAATGGCGAGCATCTGCCCTCCAACAAGGCCATCGTTTATATCGGCTCGGCAGATTTCATGCCCCGCAACCTGGATCGGCGTGTGGAAACCATGGTGCCGATCAGCAATGCCACCGTGCATGACCAGATTCTCGATCAAATCATGGTGGCCAATATGCGCGATAACCAGCAAAGCTGGGATATTCAGCCCGATGGCACGGCGATACGAACTGTGCCGGAAGAGGGCGAAGAGCCATTTAACCTGCATGATTATTTCCTCAACAACCCAAGTCTGTCGGGCCGTGGCAAGTCGTTGAAAAAGAATCCGCCAAAATCGCTTGCAAAAGCCCGCAAATCCAAGGCAAAGAATAAGCAGTAATATTGCCGAGCTGTCGGCATCCGTTGGAGTAAAATGTTTTGGTTTTGAGCGACGTCACCCCTGCACAAGGTCGTCTTGCCGGTCTTGGCCCCATCGCCGTGGTCGATATTGGCTCCAACTCGGTGCGCCTCGTGGTGTATGAGCGCCTGACATGCTCCCCCGCTGTTTTGTTCAACGAAAAGGTTTTGTGCGGGCTGGGCCGCAGCGTGGCCGCCACCGGCATGCTGGATGATGAAAGCGTGGAACATGCGCTGGCATCGCTGCGCCGTTTCAAGGTGCTGTGCGACCAGATGGAAGTGCGTCAGCTGGAGGTGATTGCCACCGCCGCCGCGCGCGAGGCCTCTAACGGGCCCGAATTTCTCGACAGTGTTCGCCAGATTCTAGACACCGATATTAACGTTTTAACCGGCAAGCAAGAAGCCTATCGCTCCGCGCTTGCTGTCATTTCCGGCTTTCATGGCGCTGATGGCATTATGGGCGATATGGGTGGCGGCTCTCTGGAATTTGTGGATGTCAGCCACCGTCATATCGGTTCTGGCATCACCTTGCCGCTGGGCGGTCTGCGCCTGCAAAGCGACGCGGGCGATGATTTGAATGTGGCCAAAGACTTGGCTGAAAAGCGCTTGAAAGAAGCCAAATTACTGTCGCAGGGCAAGGGCCGCACCTTTTATGCCGTTGGCGGCACCTGGCGCGCCATTGGCCGGCTCTATATGGCCGAAACCAAATATCCGCTGCGCGTGATGCATGATTTTCAGGCCAAAGCCGATGACATGATCGATTTTTGCGAGCGCATAATCCGTATCGACCCCGATGAGCTGACCGGCATTTCTCACGTTTCCCGGCCACGTCGTGCGCTGCTGCCTTACGGCGCTATTTTGCTGGCGCGCACGCTTAAACTCACCAAAGCTTCCAAGGTGGCGTTTTCCGCCATTGGCGTGCGTGAGGGCCATTTGTATACCATGCTGGAAAACGGCGATCAAAACCGTGATCCGCTCCTGACATCAGCCGAAGAACTGGCCATTTTACGCGCCCGCTCGCCAAGGCACGCGCACGAGCTGTATGATTGGTCCAGCGGTGTGTTTGAAGCGCTGGGGCTGGATGAAACAGCGGGCGAAGTGCGCCTGCGCCATGCGGCGTGCCTGATGTCCGATATTGGCTGGCGCGCCCACCCGGATTATCGCGGCGAGCAGAGCCTCAACATTGTTGCCCATGCCGCCTTTATCGCCATTGATCATCCGGGCCGCGCCTATCTGGCGCTCTCCAACTATTACCGCCATTCCGGCAGTGCCGATGCCGATGAGCTGAGCCCAAAGTTGAAAAAGATGGCAGGCGAGCGCTACGAGCTGCGCGCAAGAGCGCTGGCCATCACCATCCGYCTGGCCATGCTKATTTCAGCCGGGCGACCCGGCTTTGTYGGCCAGACAGAGGTCTTGAGGGAGGGCGATACGCTGGTCCTGACCTTGCCRCATAACCTTGCGGCSTTGGCTGGCGAGCGGCTGGAAAACCGGCTGCGGCAAYTRGCCAAAGTCGTTGATCTGGACCACCGTATCGATTGTTTGGATRGCGCGTAAGCTTACTTGCTGTAGCTGACGATCTCTATTTCCAGCGCGTCTTCCATRTTGAARTAAAAYCGTTTTCCGGGCTCATAATCGCCRTGGTCTTTGGGTTTGTAGCCGGCATTAAGCACGCGCTCTTCCATCGCATCAATATCATCCACCACAATGCCAATATGGTTCAAACCTTTGATGGATGTGTAGCTGCTAAAGCTGTTGCCGCTCATTTTGGGCGGGCGGTACAGCGCCAGRTAATCATTTTCAGGACCGACATGAACCGTAAAACCTGYATCCTTGGMKGYGCCTTCCCAGCGRATRTTCCAGTCAAACAKGCGGCATAAWATGCCTGCGATTTTTTGCGGGTCKGCMACGGTTAAATTGACATGTTCCAGATTGGCGGTGGTCATTTTRTCTTCCTTTATTTTTGTCGTRATGGATGGCKCYATTGGCTAAATCTAATTCCTCAAGTAAACTTGAGGTCAAGGAATTTTTTGGAAAAGATAAAATGGCCAAATCACCAGTAAAACCAACACCTAAATGGCTGACAATCGGCCAATTGGCCCAGCGCACCGGTGTYGCRGTTTCCGCTATTCGCTATTAYGAGGCKGAAGGGCTGTTRCAATCCTTGCGCAGTTCCGGYGGCCAAAGGCRRTTTTTGCGCGGCGATATAAGGCGGCTGTCCTTTGTGCTGATCACTCAGCAATTTGGCTTTTCCATCGCCCAGATCAAAACCCAGCTCGACGTGCTGCCCCAGGGCCGCAACCCCACCAAACGCGACTGGGAACGCATCAGTCGCACCATGCGCGTTGCCCTTGATGCGCGCATTGAGGCCATGGAACATCTGCGCGACACTCTGGACGGCTGCATCGGCTGTGGTTGCCTGTCTCTGGCCAAGTGCAAACTGTATAATCCACAAGACAGGGCTGCGCGGCTGGGGCAGGGGCCGCGTTACCTCATGGGCGATAAGCCAGATGCCGTTGGCGCGGCGGAGTAAGTGAGATCGCGTTCTAATTTGTAGCGATTGGCCCATAACGCTCATTCCCCGGACTTGATCCGGGGCCTTCAGCTGCGCTCATTTGAACCAGCGATGCACCACCCAGCATATTCTGCAATCGGCCGCGATAAAGGCCCCGGATCAAGTCCGGGGAATGGTAGCGTGAGCGGAGCGTTTCTTACCAATCGACATTTGCGCGCAGTGTCCGTTCATGGGTTCCTCTCCAATCATAGTTGAGGAAAGGCTCCTGCAACACACCGTACTTGGCATCAACCAAACGCCAAAAACCTGTCTCATATGCATAGTTTCATAATATCAACTCAAGTTTCCGTAATGCTGCCGTAAGGTAATCTTCAAAAAACATGATCATTATATAAAACAACGTGATAGCGGGAAATTCATCCAAATATTCAGCATACTGAACGCCATTTTAAAAATATAGCTCAAAAAAATAATACGCAGTTTACACTTGTTAATTAATACGACTTAATACTTACCATTGGCAACTTTGATTCGGGTTTTGGCCGAGTTATTTGCATTTTTTGGGAGCAATTTATCGTGCGTGCAATTCTTCTTTCTGCTGTGGCAGCGTTTTGGTCTTTGGCCAGTGGCCGTGCCGACTACCCGCGACCCAATGTGATCGCTGATGGAGGATATTGAGCATGTTGAAAATTAATTCTGCTCTACGATTTGTTGTGGTCACAGGAATGACCTGCCTGGCCAGTCTTGCGACGTCAGATCTTGCCGTGGCAGCAGTAAATGATCCTATCGATTGTTCCGGGGAAATCGGCGGCTACAACTCCAATAACAGTGGTCAAAAAATAACCTTAAGGATCCACGAAGGAACCACGGACAATAGTTGTCGTTTATTTGGAACTTTTATATTGGACGATATCGTATTTGCTGATGTGATGTTTGCCATTGGCAACGATACGGCTGGTGGCAGTCTAAAACTCCGACATGAAGGCACGGGTTTTACAAATTTTAAAATAGATGGTGGCGCCGACTTAGCTGCCGATACTAATCACGTTATCCCGATAGGTGCCCACACCATAACCTATACAGATGCCACGGATAACGAGGACCGCATCTTTACGATTACTGTCAATGCCAATGGGCAAGATATTGATGCTATGTCATTGATTACCACTTTTGCGCCGCCAACGGTTGAGGGAACCCAAGAGGTTATCGCCAATTTCATTGGCAATCGCGCTGGCAATCTGCTCAACAATCAACCTAATATTGGCGGCTTTATTGATGGTTCTGGGGCTGTCGGTGGCAGCAACCCGTTTGGCGCATTGTCGGCCTATGGCGCTACATCATTCACTGGCTCTGATTTTAAAATGTCCTACGCCAATTCGCTGAGCCGCGTGGCGCGTCTGTCGCAAAGCCGCGTTGAGCGCACCATGGAAGCAGCCTACAAGCAACAACCGCAATCCAGCGAAAAACCTTTCCAGCATGTGCTGTCCTATGATGATGACGGCGCATCCGATGCCGTGCCCGCAGCGACACGCCGCTGGGATGTGTGGATGCAGGTCTATGGCGCGCATTCGGATGTTGGTGATACCAGCACAGACTTTTGGGTTGGCTATGCCGGCGCGCATTATTTCGTCACACCCGATGTGATTATCGGTGCCTTGGCACAGCTTGATTATGCCGATGAGGATAATTCTGTCACCGGCAACAAAGCTGATGGGTTTGGCTGGATGATTGGGCCTTATCTGGCGGCAAAACTGCCAGATCACCCGCTATACTTC
Source organism: Hyphomicrobiales bacterium (assembly GCA_002746425.1). Lineage (GTDB taxonomy): Bacteria > Pseudomonadota > Alphaproteobacteria > Rhizobiales. Next base: position 24,674 of record NVXB01000031.1, read on the forward strand.
GAGGCGCGTGCCGCATGGGGCCAATCAGACAACAACATCAAACTTGCAACTTTTGGGGCAGAAGAAGATGAATTTGACACCACGCGTTGGCTGGCCTCGGCTAAGCTAAGTGGTGCATTTGAAATCAGGTCAATCACCATCAAACCATCGGTGCGAGTGAGCTATTTTAACGAAAAGCAGCATTCCTACGTCGATAGTTTTTCAACCACCATCGCCGCGCAAACCACTGAAATTGGCGAGCTGCGCTGGGGGCCAACATTCTCCACGACGATTGAAACCGATGATGGCCTGTTCATCACGCCCAGCCTTGGCGTGCACGGCATCTGGAATTTTGTGGCTGATGATGTTGCAGGCACGAGCGGTACGTTACCGGGCACCGAGGATGTGCGCAGCACAGTTGATGCCGGGCTTGGCATCAGCAATGCAAGTGGCCTGTCGTTCAACGTCACCGGCTTTTACGATGGTATCGGGCTGGATGATTATGAAGCCTATGGCGGCACGGCCCGCGTGAGTGTGCCGTTTCAGTAGGGGCATACTCTCTCCGACAAACGGCCAAAAAACTCGTTCCCCGGACTTGATAAGCCTGTCCTCAACTTGATTGGGGAGGGTCTTCAGTTGCGCTCATTTGAACCAATGATGCACCACCTTCATCCCACCCACAAACCGTCATCCTCGGGCTTGACCCGGGGACCCATGCAACGGAAGTGGCGCGTATAAATTCAATCGTTGAGGCAACCCATCTGTTCTTGCCAATGGGTCCCCGGGTCAAGCCCGAGGATGACCGGTTTGTGGGTGGAATGACGGCTGGAGACGGCTCCCCCGGCTTGACTTAAAAGCCCCTCTGAGACATCACACAGAAGAAATCACAACAACCACCGCATACGCAAATCGCAGGAACCCATGGCGTTTAGTTTTACAAAACTCAAAGATCGTGTTTCCGCGGGTGCTTATCGCTTTTCCGGTTGGCTTTCCACCGCGCCAAAACCGGTTCAGTGGGTCTTTTACGGCCTGCTACGCGGGCTGATTTGGGCGCTTTACATTTATCCTGGAAGCCACATGCGCAAAACGGCGGCGGCTCTTGCCGATGCGATTGGCCAACAGCCACCGCGCAAAATATACAAGGGCTTTGCTGATGGCATTGTGTGGGTGGCGCAGCGCATGGAATTGCTCAGTCAGGGCCGCACCGACATCATTGACGACATGTTCAAAATGCCGGAGCAGGCCCGGTTTGATGCGATTTTAAAAGAGCATGGCGGCGCGCTGTTGGCCATGCCGCATTGCCACGGTTCGCTGCTGATGGTGCGCGGGCTATCTGCGCGCTATCCAACCCTGATGCTTATTCGCGAGCCGAAAAAAGATGCGCGCGCTGAGGCGCAACGGCGCTATTTTGCCCATATGGGCTGCGAGGTGCTGGATGTGCGCCGCAACAACGAGGCCACCGTCGCCCGCGCGGTTTTAAAAGCGCTGCGGCAGGGCAAGATTGTTATTGGCACGGTGGACCGCATCAAAGTGGCCCCGCCTGAAAGTGATCCGGTCAGCAAAACCAGCGACAGCGTGCGCGCCACAGCGTTTGGCCAGCCCGTGGGCATTGTTGGATGGCCCGCCCGTTTTGCGGCCAAATGCAAGGTGCCGATTTTGCCGGTGATGGTCGAGCAATCTGCCGACGCCATAACGCTTCATATCGGTGAGGTGATTATTGCCGATGACATCGTCACCACAACGCAAAAATGGATCACAGCGCTTGAAGGCTTTTTCGGCCGCTTTCCTGGCCAATGGATTTTTGTCTATGACAAACACTGGTCCCGCCTGCTGCGCGAGCGGATGAAGTAGGGGCAGCTAGCCCGGTGATGGGTGTTCATTTGTGGTTTCAGTGATGTTTTCTGAGCTAATATACGCATCGCAAAGAATCCACGAAGCCATCACAATTGACAGCGTTTTTATAAGATAGATTACGCCCAATATCAGATAGGGAACCAGTTGAGCTGGCTGGCTTGACGTGAAGGGGCCAAAAAAGATGGAATTGAACGCCAGATATGCCAGTCCAAGAGACATTGCATAAATAGCCAGTGGGCCAATTAGCATGCGGCTGGCAATGGCCCAAAATGAACGCGATCCAAGTGCGAATGCAAATCTGTATCCTTCATTTTTTTGCAGAATTGCTGCGGGCAAAACTGTACCTAAAAGCGGTAATACTATCAAAATAAATGCGACCGGCATGACGACCGGGAATGTCGACAGCCACATTAGCAGTTGGCGTAACTCAACTTCAGTCGATTGGGTTAGGTAGCCGATTATAAACAGCGCTATATAAGGCAGGCTAATGAGCGAGAACAAAACAAACGCATGATAAACAAACATGCCGATCTCTTGTTTATCGCCAAATTTCATCTGCGTATTTGGCTGGAGCGCTTTTGCGCATGCTGTATATGCCAGCAATGCCCAGGTAATCGCTACGAAGATTCCCGTCACAGGAATACGGCTAAATGTCTGTCCCAAAAACTTCATCGCTAGTGATGCTACGACCGTTGCAATGACAAAAGCATACAGATTTTTGAATAGAATGAATGACGCGCGGTACACGGCGAGTTCCTAAAAAGTATTTTGATTAATGGGATAATTGGGTAGCAATAACACTCCAAGATTGCAACCTGTTGAAAATTGCAATTTCTGATATGACTTGGGTTTTGGGAAGAGGGCGAGGTTTATCATCACTATGGGCGGTTCATGCGTGCCACTTCCGTTGCATGGGTCCCCGGGTCAAGCCCGAGGATGACGAGTGGGGGAGGTAGATGTGTGCTGCGATAATTGAAGTGCGTCAATATCTCAAATACACAGCCAACTCATCACCAACACGATTACGTATGGTATTATGCCTCACCCACTACCGTCATCCTCGGGCTTGACCCGGGGACCCAAGCAACATTTCAGCCGAACGCAACCGTCCCATCTATTTTACGGCCGTTCGCGTCACCTGGATGCCAAGATCAAGTCTTGGCATGACGAAACGGAGAGGGCTGCGATAGCTGAAGGAAACGGAGAGGACTGCATTAGTCGGAGGGAATGTCAGTACGTGTGCCGCATACCCCAACAAAAAGCGCGGCACTATTATAGCGCCGCGCTAAATTCAAAACTCACAAGGCTTAAAACGTGATGCGATACTTCGCAAAGCCGTTTTCGCCATCGCCAGCTGGTTCAATCGTCACCGCTGTTACACTGTCGACATGGGCCATGCCCGCCGGGCCAGTTTCAAACGTAACGCTGGCACCGGGAACCGGTTTGAACGTCCAGTTGCTGTCGGCTTTGGGGTTGATCGTGCCCTGGTCCACAATGTAACGCACAATCACATCGCGGTTGGTATCCGGGCCAACGAAAATCACCACATCGCCGTTGATATCGGGGAAATTGCCGCCCCCGCCAGCGCGGTAATTATTGGTTGCAACCACGAATTTCTGGGCCAGGTCAATCGGCGCACCATTATATTGCAGATTAACAATGCGGCTGGCATCGGCGTTTTCCAATTCGCCCTTGGAGCCGTATTTGGAGGCTTGCGTTAAATCCACCTCATAGGTCACACCATCAATCACATCGAAATTATACGATGGGAATGAATCGTTGATCAGCGGTTGATCGGCCATGCCGGGTTTGATCTGGTTAAAGATGCCAACCGAACGTTCCAGCCACTCTTTTACCTGCGCCCCGTTAATCGCCACCGCGCGCACGGTGTTGGGATAGAGATAAAGGTCAGAAACGTTTTTGATCGCCACATCGCCCACCGCCACATCGGTGTAATATTCAGGGCCACCGCGCCCGCCAGCCTTAAACGGCGCAGCGGCAGAAAGTACGGGAAGGTCTTCCCATTCGGTGCCTTTCATCATCTGCGAAATATACCAGATTTGCGCTTGCGAGACGATTTGTACGGAAGGATCATCGGCCACCAGCGAGAAATAGGAATGCAGCGGCGCTGCCGTTTTGCCCACCGCGCGGCGCACATAGGCCAGCGTGGCATCGTGGTCGGCCTGGGTAACGTCCAAAATTTCCTGCTGGCTTTCCACCAATGGCAGGGTTTTGCGCTCGACACGCTCGGAAATCGGCCGTGCCTCTACTTCGTGGGAAACAACTTTCCAGTCATTGCCGCTTTTCTCCAGCAATAAGTCGATCAGGCCCATGTGAGAGCCCCAGAACCCGGCCATAACTGTTGGCGTGCCCTGCAGCGTACCGTTAGAAATATCCGCACCGTCCAGCCCGTCATATTTGGGGCCAGGGAAAACCAGATGGTGATGACCGGCCAAAATCGCATCAATGCCATCGACACCGGCCAGATGCAGCGTGGCGTTTTCTGCGCCTTCCGTTGCGCTGCCGCCCTCAATGCCGGAATGCGACAGGGCGATGATGATGTCGGCGCCGGCCTCTTTCATCTCAGGCACATAGGCTTTGGCGGTGGCAACAATATCGCGCATCGAGACATTGCCTTCCAGCCAGCGACGATCCCAATTGAGGATTTGCGGCGGTACAAAGCCGATAACGCCAATTTTAATGGCATGGTCAGAGCCATCGCCCAGGGTAATTTTACGGTCCAGAATGGCATAGGGTTTAACGTTGCTCAGCCGCTGATCATCCTGCGGTGTCGCGCCCAGCGCGCCGCTGGCAATGTTGGAGCAAACGATGGGAAAATTGGCCCCGCCCAGCACGGCATCAAGAAATTCGAGCCCGTAATTGAACTCGTGATTGCCAAGCGTCGTGGCATCAAAACCCAGCGTGTTCATGGCGTTAATCACCGGGTGCATATCGCCCTCAGACATGCCGCGCTCATAGGCGATATAGTCGCCCATCGGGTTGCCCTGCAGAAAATCGCCGTTATCGATCAACATCGAGTTGGTGGCCTCATCACGCACATCTTTGATCAGCGACGCGGTGCGCGCCAGACCAACGCCATCGGATGGCCGATCACGATAATAATCGTATGGGTGGACGTGGACATGCAGATCGGTGGTTTCCATGATCCGCAAATGCGCCTGATTATTGGCCGCAAACACCGAAAACGGATGCAACATGGCCAGCGCACCGCCCATGGCCGCGCCGCCAAGCAGGGCACGCCGTGAAATTTCAAAATCTGGTTTCTTGATCATTTTTGCCTCCAAGAATATTTAAAAGCTGTGAGCCACATTCCGCGTGTTCTGAACGCTGGCTATGAACGTATAATGACACAGCGATTACTTGGTGGTGTCAATAAGCTGGCAAACAAACGGGGTAATGTTTTGGTGTTTTGCGGGTATAACAGGAGAGTTTCCTGACCGTAGATTTGGTGCGTACTTGGCTGTGAACACATGAAAACATCAAGATGTGAGTGTATGCATGAGGTTATCTTTGAAACCTGTATGATCGACGCGTTCTATTAATACAAATTAGTACCTAGGGATAAATGCAGGCGCGATGATAGTTAGTTAGTGAAGTTGCATGCGTGGGCCATATTGGGCGTTGAACAAACAACCACACCGCCCATATGGATCGCACTCCTACCCGTTTCGTCATACCAAGACTTGATCTTGGTATCCAGGCGGCACTGAGGGAATAGCCCCGCTCATCACGTCAGAATTACGCGCTAATCTACGCCCGTTGCTCTGGATCCCAAGATCAAGTCTTGGGATGACGAGGTGGAGATGAGGGCGCACTATTTGGCGAGGTAAGATGCCTCTGCAATATTGCACTCCGTCCATCTATCCCACCCGTCATACCAAGACTTCGATCTTGGTATCCAGGCAGCGCTGAGGTGCGGCACTGCGCATCGTAGCAGAATAACGCGCGGGCGCCGGTTTGTGCCCGTTGCCCTGAATCCCTATCGCAGGTCTTAGCTGGTACAATCATGACCTGTAGCGCGTGAATGATGGGCTTGACCCATGCCGTTCCCATGCGGCAATATGGTATTAATACCGACCGTATTTATGCCATAAACTCTCAGTGAGATATATGGACTTGCCCCACCATTCGGTGATCGCGCTGTTTTGGAGATTGGCTGTTTTGGAGATTGAATGAATGAGACAACTGAAACAACGGTTTAGCCGCGCTGGATGTTTGGCTCGAACAGCAGCGTTTGGGTTAGCGAGTGGTCTGGCCATTTTTGCCAGCACTCAGGCACCGGCAACAAGCAGTCCGTATACGGGTGAAATTCAGATGTTTGCGGGCAATTTTTGTCCCAAAGGCTGGGCTCCCGCAGATGGGCGTTTGCTGAGTGTCGCAGGCAATGAGGCGTTGTTCACGCTCTACTATAACCATTATGGCGGCGATGGGCGGACGACTTTTGGCATTCCAGACCTTCGGGGCCGGGTGCCAAGGGGCGCGGGAGATGCAGGTCATTCCGGTACGCTTTACCTTGGCAACAAAACATCCGGTGGCATTGCCGAAGCAGACCCGAACTATAATGGGGTGAACGCTGGATCGGTAAACGCTGTAGGTGTCGTGAATTTCTGCATCTATCTTGACTGGGGCGTGTTCCCCACGAGACCTTGAGATTGCACCCCGAAAAGTTTTGTCTGAAACGGGCACCTTGCGTGTGAGGAATTAATCAATGAGTAGACTGACAGATTATATAGTTGGCGCATCCGCTGCGGTGCTGATGTCGATCGCAGCACTGCCTGCCCAAGCAGATTCGGAAGCCTTTTTGGGGGAGGTCATGCCGTTTGGCATCGACTTTTGTCCCAGAAGCTGGCTACCAGCGGACGGCAGATTGCTCTCAATCAGCCAACACCAATCTCTCTATGCACTTTTTGGAAATATTTATGGCGGTGACGGGCGGACAACTTTTGCCGTGCCCGATTTACGCGGCCGCGTTGCGATGCATCAAGGTGCGGGCCCGGGTCTGCCTGCGGTTATTCATGGTAACCAGACGCACGACACCCTTATCAAGGAAACGTCTGATTCTGGCCTGGTGCTAAACCCGGCATTGGGTATCACCTATTGCATCAATATCAACGGCAGTTGGCCAAGTCGCAATTGAAACGCCTGCACCATGTACCGGTACAAGCTTTTTTTGGCCTTTTKGGACCCCAACGCCTCCTRGCCTTCCACATTTCAGGGAAATGACACATGAAAATATCTAAATCGTTGRCTCTGGGTGCTGCATTGGYATCTGCCATGGCAATATCCACAGCGCCGGCAAATGCTGGAATGAACCCTGTWATTGGTGACATGATRATTGTTGCCTTTGATTATTGCCCTCGCGGCTGGCTATCTGCCAACGGACAGATMKTGTCTACCGCCGATTATGAATCGCTATTTTCTGTGATTGRCACYAATTATGGCTCAACGGACCAGTCAAATTTCAAGCTGCCAGATATGCGCGGTCGCGTACCCATGGGAGCGGGGATTTTTGAGGGCAATGGCGATGTCCATATTGTGGGCAACCAGTATAATGGCGGCGAGGGCGCAGCCTATTCTCAGGAACGAGATTACGCYAACTACTCCCCTTTGGCGRCCAACCCCACCTCAGCATTAACGTTCTGCGTTGCYTATCTAGGACAWTTCCCAGAGCGTAATTAARACGCMTGTTGWGATRTGAGTGATGGATACKCTGATTGCATCCARGTGYCGCAAGTTTGGCGAGYTAACARTGGAGAGGCTCGTATGAAACCGNWAAAACCCGYTAGATTAYCYCACAAGNMAYWKGYAACKGCCGTGCCGCTTGTCGCGGCCATTATGGTCTGGATCGCGCCAACGCCCTCACAAGCGCAGGTAACGTGCCCCTGTTTCAACTGGAACGAAGTACAGGCAATTTGCGACAGTCATTCTGAAGGGGCCGTGTTGGAGGTCGAGCAAGGCACTTTGTCGGTTTATTGTGACTGGCGTAAGGCTCGGATGATACTAAGCCCAGAGTCGCGACTTTACAAAGCCACTTGCAGAGGCCCCAATACCGGTATCAACGCTACCAACATGACAGACTATTTAAGGGCGATGGAGTGCCTGCGAATATTGCTTGATTTCGTCCCAAATCGATTTTGAATGGCGTTGTGCACTCCAAACAGATGCCTTCCAACTCACCCGATTTTGCTGGTAATTAGCTTGAACCCGGCAAAAGCGAAAAAGCCTGCGAAAACGGCGGCTATGGGCTTTTTGGCCCGCAAATACATCGCTGCCATCGGTTTGGACGAAAACACCAGCGCGTAGATGATGTTGCCGCTTATCGAAATTGTCAGGCCGCCAATGACAATAGCAAAGCTGACCCAGAGCGGGGAGGAGGCCGAGACACCCAGCGCGATGGCCGCGATCCATACCAAAATGGCCTTTGGGTTGGTCAAATGGATCAAAAACCCCGCAAGCCACATTTGCGAGGGCGAGCGCTGGGTTAAACCAGCGGAGAGTTGGGCCGCATTTGAGGGGCCGACAAGCGTGCGAAAAGACTTCCACGACAGCCACAGCAAATAGCACCCGCCGATGATTTTGATGACGTTGAGCGCGCTGGCATAGGCCACCAGCAAGGCCGACATGCCGATGGCCGCCGACACGCCCCAAAACGCAGATCCGGACACCACACCGAGCGCCAATTGCAGGCCCGGACCGCGCCCGCGCTCCATCGATGTGCTGATGATCGCCAAAATCGCCGGGCCGGGGCTTAGCACCCCGATGGCCAGTAAAGAATAGGCCAATAAAATGCCGGGCAAATGGAGATGAAACTCTGCGGATGTGATCATGTCGAATTCCTGAAATGAGTCTGGAGCATGATCATCGCAGCAGGGGTGGATGATGGCAATTGGCGATAGTTCGACCTGGATCGAAGTAAAARTGTYGAARTARAAATMTTYAATTATTACCCATGATAAAAATRCCTAATTTGGGGCAARAATGGCCARATAACACACTGATGATGAACTTCACACAAAGGGWMAAAAGGCCATAAATGCCGGATGTRCCATGGCAAATCGGGCAAAAACTCSTGAAATCTGRACAGAATCCTYCTGATTTCGCCTACACAACGTCGGGGATGAAGGGKTTACAACGCGCTATGCACCTACAAAATTAAGGAAAAWTGCCTATATTGCAGTRTCGATTAGCCGGGTTCGSTGTTGAAATGGYAGGATACCGCCACGAAACCTATAGAATYTGGCCTCTRCCGACATTGGAACATTGACCCGCACACCGTCAGGTCGCATAAGGTGTTCAACGCATTTTGGGACCAGCGCAAGAGGCAATCCGCTCGTCATGAGTGACTTAAAAGACAAGATATTAGAACGGCTTAGCCGTGTTCGTGGGCCAGACCTTTCCGGTGATATCGTATCACTGGGCTTGGTCTCGGAGCTATTCATCAACGATGGAAAAGTGATTTTTTCCATCACCGTACCCGCAGATAAGGCCGATGAGCTTGATCCGCTGCGCCAGGCCGCCGAAAAAGTGGTTGGCGATATTGATGGTGTGACCAGCGTTATGGTGGCGCTGACGGCGGAGAAAACGGCCAGTCAAAGCCTGGAAACAGCCAAGCCTGTTGCGCCTGCTAAAGCGCCGCAAGACGCTGAAAACAAACCGGAAAGTAAGCCAGAAGCAGCGCCAAAAGCGCCGCCACCTGCGGCTCCTGCTCCAGCACGGGCATCAGCTCCGGCACAACAAACGCCGCCCGCCAAACCGGGCATTCCGGGCATCGATAAAATCATTGCCGTTGCCTCGGGCAAGGGCGGTGTTGGCAAGTCGACAACTGCTGTCAATTTGGCGTTGGGCTTGGTTGATATGGGCCTCAGTGTTGGTATTTTGGATGCCGATATTTATGGCCCATCTATGCCGCGTTTGCTGGGTATTACCGGCAAGCCGGAACTGCTTGAAGGCAGCGACAAGATACTGAAACCTATAGAGAAATATGGCCTAAAGGTCATGTCCATCGGGTTTTTGGTGGAAGAAGATACGCCGATGATCTGGCGTGGCCCAATGGTAACATCGGCGCTCAATCAGATGCTGCGCGAAGTGGCCTGGGGCAGCCTGGATGTGCTGGTGGTGGATATGCCGCCCGGCACCGGCGATGCGCAATTGACCATGGCGCAACAAGTGCCGCTGGCCGGCGCTGTTATTGTGTCCACGCCGCAGGATCTTGCGCTTATTGATGCCCGTAAGGGGCTGAATATGTTCAAGAAAACCGATGTGCCTATCTTGGGTATCATTGAAAATATGAGCTATTACATGTGCCCGAAATGTGGCCATCGCTCAGAAGTTTTCGGCCATGGCGGCGCCGAGCGCGAAGCCACCAGACTTGCCGTTCGCTTTCTTGGTTCAATCCCGTTACATATGACCATAAGAGAACGTTCTGACTCCGGCGAGCCGGTTGTTGTCAGCGAGCCGGAAAGCGCGCATACGCGTGTTTATAAACGSATCGCAGAAACAATCTGGAACCGGTTGAGCGCTGGCTCCAGAACGCCTCCAAACATTGTGTTCGAGACTGATTCAAAAAACTAGARAAGCCATTCAAGTGACTGATAAAACGCCYTTTATTGTTGCCGCCCTGTATCACTTTACACCGGTTAAAGAGCCGGTGCGGCTGCAACAACCCTTGTAYGAATTGTGCAARGSMAGCGGTGTTAAAGGCACGTTGTTGCTGGCSGATGAGGGCATTAACGGCACCATMGCYGGGCCCGCCAAAGGCATTGCCGATGTGCTGGCCTATCTGCGYTCGCTGCCGGAGTTTGCCGGGCTGGATCACAAAGAAAGYYTKTCGGAAGATATGCCCNTTTTGCGCATGAAAGTGCGGATGAAAAAGGAAATCGTGACCATGGGYGTSGAGGGCATCGAYCCGCTGCAAAGCGTCGGCACCTATGTGAAGCCGGAAGACTGGAATGCGCTGATTTCAGACCCTGATACCATCGTCATCGACACGCGAAATGACTATGAGGTTGGCATCGGCACGTTTGAAGGCGCGATGGACCCAAATATCAAGAGTTTCCGCGAGTTTCCGGCCTGGGTGCGTAAGCATCACAACCAGCTAAACAAGCCCAAAATAGCCATGTTTTGCACTGGCGGTATCCGCTGCGAGAAGTCCACCGCTTTCATGAAGCAAGAGGGCTATGACGAGGTCTATCACCTGCAGGGCGGCATTTTAAAATACCTCGAAAACGTGTCGAAAGAAGAGAGCCTTTGGCATGGCGATTGCTTTGTTTTTGATCAGCGTGTTTCCGTTAGTCATGGGCTGGAAGAGGGTGAGCACAAGCTATGTTTTGGCTGTCGTATGCCGCTTTCGCTGCAAGATCTTGAGCATGAAGATTATGATGCAGGCGTGCATTGCCACCACTGCATCAACACCCGTTCTGAGGACGAGCACCGCCGCGCGCGGGCGCGCCACACCCAGGTTACCATCGCAAAGTCGTTAAATATCAAGCATTTGGGCGATTGAACTTAGCCTAGTTTGGCTTACGTGTCCTGTTTGGCACCAAAGTAAAGCCAAAACCCAAAGCCCAACGCCACGAACAGTGAACAAGCCATTGCGATGATCAGAGGCCACGCAGAGGGCGTTTGTGACAATGGAAGCAAAACACCAACGATATAGCTCAAACTCGCGCCAGCGACCATCTGAAGGCTTCCTGACAGGCCCGCAGCTGAGCCKGCAAGGTCTGGTCGCACGCTAACGGTGCCWGCCATSGCGCTGGGCAAAACCAWGCCATTYGACAGGCTGAGGATAAACATCGGGCCAAACAGCARCAASGGRTGCAACGYCAYRGTGGCAAACAGCACCGCCATCAGCACGATTGCCGCCAACCCCAGGATGTTGCCGAGCAAGATCATTTTGAACACGCCAAGCCTYGCRGCAAAGCGCCCCGACACRAAGTTGCCRACGCTRTARCCMAGCGCCACAAGTATAAAATAMAGCCCGTAAACATCTGGCGTCAGGCCCAAAACAATCTCGCTGACGAAGGCTGCYCCGCCCAAAAACGCGAAAAACATGCCCGCAGTCGCGCCGGAAACCGCCGTATACAGCCAAAAAATCTTTATACTAAACAGCGCACGGTAGGAGCCGATGATGTTTGTGACGCTGATGGATGGTATCGGGTTTTTGTTGGTYTCSGAYARATTGATGACRCTTGCCACCAACACCAATGCGCCAAAAATYTGCARCAGCCAGAAACTGCTCTGCCAACCATATATCGTGCCCAGATAACCYGCCATTGCCGGGCCAATCATCGGCGCAATGGCCATGCCCATGGTGACATAACCGATTTTACTSGCGGCYTCRTCRCGCCCATACATATCGCGGATGATCGCGCGGCCCAAAATCAGCCCGGAGGAGCCGCCCAGGCCCTGCATCACCCGTGAAAACAGGAAAAACTCGATGTTTGGTGCGTAAATACAGCCGATTGTGGCGAATAAAAACAGCACYAACCCGGCRATGACGATCGGCCGACGGCCATATCTGTCGGACAAGGTRCCCATAATCAGCTGAGAAACGGCCAGACTGGCCAAATACAGMGATAAACCAAGCTGMACCGAGGCAAAATCCGTTTGAAAATGGGCCTGAATGCCGAGCATCGAGGGCAAAAAGATGTTCATTGCCAGGGGGCTGAGCATCGCCACAAACACCAGGACCAGCAGTGAAGGGCCACGGACGATCTTTGGTTGGGCGTGCGAAGTTGTGTCGGTCATAATGGGCAGAAAAGTTTCAAATGTTTTGGGATCACTGGGCACGAACGGCACAATGTACCGTCATCTTACCACAGCATTGTCTCTAGAGCGCAGAATTTACGCCTGAAAATTATCAGCCGCCTGTAACACTCATATGGCGACCAACACCGGGTGTGGTTTTGCCGCGTTCAATGATGAAATCATGCCCTTTGGGTTTGCGCAAAATGGCCTCATCAATGGCCTGATTGAGCAAATCATTGGCTTCGGACGCACGCAACGGCGCGCGCAAATCTGCCGCATCATCCTGACCCAGACACATATAAAGTGTGCCGGTGCATGTGACACGCACACGGTTGCAGGATTCRCARAAATTATGYGTCATCGGGGTGATAAACCCAATGCGTCCACCGGTTTCGGCCACTTCAACATAGCGGGCAGGGCCACCTGTTTTGTGGGAAATCTCATTCAGTGTGTATTTCTCTTCAAGGCGCTGGCGCACCARAGACAGCGGCAGATACTGGTCTGTGCGGTCTTCTGATATCTCKCCAAGCGGCATGGTTTCGATCAGSGTTAAATCCATACCCTCRCCATGCGCCCACTGCATCATGGTTTCAATTTCATGCTCATTRACGCCTTTRAGCGCAACAGCRTTGATTTTGAKGGCCAAACCAGCCTTTTKGGCCGCGGCAAGGCCTTCCATGRCCTTCCCAAGRTTRCCCCARCGGGTGATGGTTTTGAATTTGTCATGGTCCAGCGTATCSATRGATACGTTGACGCGTTTGACGCCGCAATCGACCAATTCATTGGCGTAGCGCGCCAATTGCGAGCCATTTGTGGTGACYGTCAGCTCTTCAAGAGCGCCGGTTTCCAAATGCCGCCCAAGGGAGCGGAACAGCTGCATGATGTTTTTGCGCACCAGTGGTTCGCCGCCAGTCAGGCGCAGTTTGCGCACKCCCTTATCGATGAAGGCTGTGCACAGACGGTCCAGCTCCTCTAGCGATAAAACCTCGCGCTTTGGCAGAAACGTCATGTTTTCGGACATGCAGTAGACGCACCGGAAATCGCAGCGATCGGTTACAGAYACCCGCAWATAGCTGACATGACGCCCAAAGGGGTCAATCATGCCTTGCGGTGCAACCAAGCTTTGGGATGCGGAGGCTTCTACAAACTTGTCAGACATAAAATTTCCAACCTGCATTATTTCCACGTCAATTTTATAGCTTGCCAATCTTTTATAGGCTGTTGGCAGACACTATCTTAAACATACATAGCCATTTATATCCGCTTGGAAATAGCTGAMGCCAAAAAAGCCACCTCAAAGAGCCGGGAAAACSCATGGAAGACGAGCTACACACACAGATTTGGCCCACTGAATTGCGCGTTTCAGCGGATCGAAAAGATCTYAAAGTWGAATTTAACGATGGCGTGAGCGCTGCGTTACCAGCTGAGTTTTTGCGTGTGAACTCGCCAAGTGCCGAAGTACAAGGCCATTCAGCAGCGCAGAAAATATTGGTCAGCGGCAAGCAAGAGGTGCAGATTATATCGGTAAAACCCATTGGCAATTACGCTGTGCGCATTGGTTTTGACGATATGCACGATACCGGGATTTTCACCTGGGTTTACCTGCATGAGATTTGGACTGCCAAAACCRCMATGTGGGACGATTATCTGCAACAATTGAGCGATAAAGGCCTTTCGCGTTCGCGCTAAAGCCTGTTTGTTGGCAARKYAGCCATAAAAAARGGCCAGTACCCAATGGCACCGGCCCTTTTAGCAATTATTTGGGTGTGTTGTTAGCGAACAACAACAACTTTCGCACCAATTTTCACACGCTCATAAAGATGCTCAACATCCTTATTGGTCATGCGAATGCAGCCTGATGATACAGCGCCGCCAATGGTCCACGGCGCATTAGAGCCATGAATACGGTAGATGGTGCTGCCAATATAAAGCGCGCGCGCACCAAGCGGGTTATTGATGCCGCCGGGCATATATTTGGGCAGACCTGGCTGACGACGGCGCATCGCAGCAGGAGGCGTCCAACCTGGCCACTCGGCTTTTCTGGAAACACGGTGTGTACCGGACCATTGAAAGCCCTCGCGGCCGACACCAATGCCATAACGCATGGCTTTGCCTTTACCCAACACATGATAGAGACGGCGCTCTTTGGTGTTGACGATAATCGTGCCAATCGGGCGCTTTGTCGCGTATTTTACGACTTTGCGTTTGATTTTGGACTTGCCATGACGGGCACCGGGGCCAATTTCGCGGTAGGTTCTGGAAGATGGATCAAAAACCTTCCGAGCTTCAGCGTCACCGCTCAAGAAAGGCGAAAATGTCATGGATGTGATGACAAGCGCCAATGCAATTAATAGTCGCTTAAACAACATGTGTAGCTCCAATTTTGAAATCTTAAGTATGAATCAGTTGGTAATGACGGATTTTATGCCGCATCGACGTCAATTCATCAATCTGAATTTATAAGTATTGTTTGAAATTACTGGCGATGCTGCGCCGTTTTGCATGAAAGCCAGCATAACACGGAATTTCAAAAGCGGCATGGTGAATATACTTAGCCATGATCCTTGATCTGACCAATCTTGGCGCGTGATATCTTATAGAGGTGCCACAAATTATCGCTGGATTTTATCATGCTCTCCACCGCAAGCCTGCCGGATTGCATCATCGCCATAACATTGCCGCGCACGCTGACCGGCAATAAAGTGTCCACCAGCGGGTCAATTTCGCACCAGGCTTCCTTATAGCGCGCATGACCGACGCCCAAATCCATGGATGTGTAGCCGGAATGGCACAAATCCTCGATCACATCATGCAGCAAAATTTCTCCTGGGCTGCATTGGCTCACATCACCCGGCTCCATGGAATTGATAAAGCAGCTAAAGTGTTTTTGCGCGCCAACGCCGCCATAGGTGGCACAAACCGTGTCACCCGCCAGCAAGGCGTAGAATTGAAATGGCCGTGCTTCAGCATCATTGGCCGTCTCAGAATGGGCGATATTATCCACAAAACCGTTGAGATTCGGCTCTGAAAACTTGCTTTTGATGCCTTGTTCGGCAAAACGGGCGGCGCGTTGCCTGAAAAACGCTTCAAGCACGAGGTCCACATCTTGCTCGGTGCTGCATTTCAGCAGGCGGACTGTGCCTAATTCTTGCTCAAGCTTCTTACGCTTTTTGGCCAGCACTTTGCGCGCACGCTTGCTGCGGCGCTCGCGGTACAATGCGTCAAAGTCTTCCTGCAAATCCATTTGATAGGAATCGCTGATAGCCGGGCGTGTACCCATGGGGGCGAGGGGGTTTTTCTGCCCGTTGAACATCAGCGGCTGATTGCGAAAT
>NVXB01000032.1 GCA_002746425.1 Hyphomicrobiales bacterium
AGGGCGGTTTTTATGACGGGGTGGTGATTGGGTTTGGGTGTTTTGCTGGGTGGCAGAATCAGGTCTTGGCCTGAGCTAGGGCATGGAGAAATGGAGAGGCCGCTGCCTGGCCTGATTTGGGTTTGAGGTTGCTATCTTGCGCGCGGTCGTTTCCCGGACTTGATCCGGGACCTTCAGCTCCCAACTCCCCATGATTGGYTCWATRGCGTGTCAGTGTCTTACGGATGGCGATAAAGACCCCGGATCAAGTCCGGGGAGCGCTTGATGATTTGCGTTGAGATTATTTGCTCGGGTGTGGCACGAAGCTACATCACGCTCTCATCCGTCATCCCAAGACTTGATCTTGGGATCCAGGGAAGCCACRGCATTGCATTGCTGTACTCAGCCAAATCGCTCATGCTGATGGGTCCCTCCCCAATCAAGTTGAGGACAGGCTTATCAAGCCCGAGGRTGACGGATGGGGTTCGTTGAGCCGAATGGGCCTTTAAGCCCTTAAAACCGTGCCCGCAGCCCTGCATTAAGCGTTCCGCCRACCTGATYACTTGCAGGYCCKGCAAAAGTCATTTCGCTGTCCAGCGTGAAGGCCAGAAYATCGCTGTGGGCGAAGGTGAAGTTGGCACCAACAAGRCCGCCAATGTTTAAATCGTCTTCTGCTGTTTGGGTRTCAAACGCRGTGCTGAGCATGGTGAATGATACKTTTTCGGACAWATCTTGTTGSGCRTTGACGCCGCCGCGAATGGCSGCTGTCCATAAYAGGCCGGAMGCCGTKGTGCCGGACATYTGCGCTGCAAGCTGCAGGCGTCCGGACAGGACGGAAACCTGATGGCCATCGACATCCATGCCGCCAATGGCAGCGTTGTTCTCAGTATAGCCTTTGCGCCATTGGGTAGCATAGGCAAGGGTCGCTGAGGGGATCAGCATTGCGCCGGATGCACCGATTGGCACATTGGCACCAAAGGTGATGCTGGTATCTGCATAGACGCCAGAAGCATCGCCGCCGGTGATTTCTTCAATACCGCCGGTGACCAGATTATTGGCCTGCAAGCGGGTGCCCGGATTGCCATCGGCATAACCAAGGGTGAGGGTGCCATCGGCAAACAACCCGCCACCATTTTGGCCAAAGGCGCTTTCAATGCGGCCAAAAACACCAGCAAACAGCGCGTGTGTTTCAATGTTTTCTGCGCCGGTTTTGTTTAAAGAAAGGTCTTCAAAAGCCAGCGATGAATAGGCATAACCGCCAAAGGCACCGAACAATGCATTGCCGGTTGGTGCGGTATCAGCACCGACAACAACACCACCATAACGGTGATCGGTGCGGCCAGAAAGGCCCTGCGCGCCTCGGCTTTGATAACCACCAAAGGCTTTGGCCCAGGCATTCCAGCCAAGGTCTTCGCCTTGCTCATCCAGCATAGCGGCACCGCTGTTGATGCCTGCATCGTTCAGAGCCCATGCTTGCGCAATACGGCCTGATACGGCACCACGAATGGCACCGGATAAATCTGCCAAAACAGCGCCTGCAGTGGCCTCGCGCGAAAGATCAGCGACGGTTACTGTGGTCGTTGTGCCAGTGGTTTGCACCACAAAAGGTGCACCATTAACCACCAACGTATCGACCCCCGCCGGAGTAAACCTCTCAAAGGTCCAGCGCCAGGCAATATCGTGGCCATTATGATCCAGCGTTATAGTATCTGTGCCCCCGGCTGCCGAATTACCCATTCGTATACGCCCCTGAATACGGCTGCCAGCAGCCAGGGTGAGGGTGTCATTACGATTACCAATAAAACGAATGGCCCTCGCTGAGGTCGAGGCTGCAAATATCAATCCGGAATTTACGAGACTGATAGCCCGGTTGGACGCCACACCGATAGCGTTAGAATTATTAACTCGAATGGAACCACTATTGATAATTGTGACATTATTAGAGTTCTGATTGAAAATCCCGCCGGCATTATTGCCTGAGGTGCTTATCTGCCCGCTATTGGTTATCACGGCATTATTAGAGTTCCGATTGAAAATCCCGCGAGCATTATTGCCTGAGGTGCTTATCTGCCCGCTATTGGTTATCACCGCAGTGTTAGAATTCAGATTGCGAATCCCGGAAGCATTAATATTATTGCCTGAGGTGCTTATCTGCCCACTATTGGTTATCACCGCTTCGTTGGAACGCCGATTGTAAATCCCGGAAGCGTTATTGCCTGACGTATCGATCAGCCCATTGTTTACAATTATATTCCGTAGACTATTGTTGAAGTAAATACCGTAAACGGTATTACCGGTTGTCGTAATGCTAGCACCGGATTCGACCGTCAGAGTATCATCAGTCCCTGTAATAGGGCTAATGTTGTTATCACCATTTGTCAGAGTATTAGGCCCAACAACGCTAAAATCAACGGCAGAGGCAGGGCTAGAAATAGCCGCCACAATGCCCAATAAAAAGGCAGGTATTTTCAAAACAAATAATCCAAATAAAATTGGTAAATATAAAAAGAAAAAAACAGCACATAAAATATGTTTAATGAGTAGTGAATAAAATTGGCGTCGTCAACGCGCGCTAGGTATTGGTACTGACTCAGTGTTGTTTTTTTGACCGCTGTGGCGGTGGTTTTATTTCAACATATTTGCGAGATATTTCATCGTGGGGGTGGCGTTGCTTTTTAAGCTTGGCGGCGGCAGTGTGATGCTGAGCTGTTGACGGGCAGTGAGTGTTGCTGCCTTGTGCGCAGTCATTTCCCGGACTTGATCCGGGATCTTTAGCTCCTGATTTCCTATGATTGGCTCTGTGGCGTGTCAGTGGTTTTAAGGACGGCGGAGAAGACCCCGGATCAAGTCCGGGGAGCCGCTTGATGATGTGGGCTGCGGTTATTTGGCCGGGAAGTGTTAAGCGATATCATGCTCTCAGCCGTATCCCCTAAATTGGCCAAGACTTGAGAAGCCAGTCCTCAACTAGATTGGGGAGGGATCCAGGGAAGAGCGCGCATTGCATTGCTGTACTTCGCCAAACCGCTCAGTGCTGTCTGGATACCAAGATCAAGTCTTGGCCAGATTATTTGGGGCATGACGAGGTTGAGAAGCTTGTGCTGGGCTGGATAATGTTCAGCTCTCGGCAGAGACTATTGTGGCTCATGCCGCGTCTCTTCCGTCATCCTCGGGCTTGACCCGGGGACCCATGCAATGGGAGTGACACGCATAAATGGTTGATTGTGGAGGCAAACAAACCGCTCATGCCGATGGGTCCCCGGGTCAAGCCCGAGGATGACGGTGGAGAGTATGACAGAGGACTCAACCAGTTGACGGTGGAGACGCGACTGATAGCGGCGAAAGCGTGAGAAGTTGACTAATCGTGGCGGCAGAAAGAGCTTGAAAGCCACAGCAGGTTACCTCAGGCGCTCAGCAATCAGCCCAATTCCATCATCATCCCAGCTACCAAGTCCCAAAAACCCAAAAGAATCAATTGATTGTTTTGTCTTCTTCTTTGCGTTCGCGCAGGTAATCTTCGGTGGTGCGCACCCGGGGGCGCTCGCCCATTTGGAAGGGGGAGTTTTCGCCGTGATATTGCGAGCGGATGCGGCAATCGTCGCACATTTGGATGAGCTTTGTGTTGTCGGAATTGGTGTACATCCAATGCTTGCCCTGAAGCTTTTCGACGATTTTTTCAATTGTGCTTTTGACACCAAATTCCTTGTCGCACTCAATGCATTTAAACGGCTCTTCCTCGTGCAGCACGCGGCGCACAATGGCGGCTTTGGACAGCTCCAATTGCGGAATGAGCGAAATCGCATCCTCGGGGCAGGCGCTGTTGCAAATGCCGCATTGCAGGCAGGCAGATTCTTGCAAATGCACCGCCGGGCGGTCCGGGTCATCGCTCAACGCGCCAACCGGGCATAAGGATACGCAGGAGAGGCACAGCGTGCAGGCTTCCTGATTGATCTCAATGGCCCCGTAAGGCGAATTTTTTGGCAGGGAAATTGTCATGTCATCGGTGCCAGCCAGCGCTGTCATGGCGAGGCGGGTGACATCGCGGCGCCCACCAAGTGGCAAAATCGGGTCGTGGGTCAGGGGCTCCACCGGGGCGTCGTGCAAAATGTCTTCCAGCGTTTCGGGGTCGGTGGCGTGCAGCAGGCGCACCAGCTCGGCCTTGTGGCCCACGCCCTCAAGCAGGGCTTGCGCCAATTCAATCTGGCCTTCCGGCGCGGTTAAATCAGATTTTGGCGACATTAAAACCAGCGCTTCCGCAAAACCAACGCTTAAGGCGGCCATCAACTCGGCGTGGCCAACGCCTTCTACATTATAAACGTCAATGGGAATGACATCAGCAGGCAGGCCACGGCCAAAGCGCGAGGACATTTTGATCAGCTCGCCGCCAAATTCGGCATCATGAAACAAAATGCGCGGGGCCGTGCCGCCCGCCTGGCGATAGGCGCTGGCCATGGTGCGCAAGCGCAAAAACAGATGTTCGACCGGCGGATCATCAAAACTGGCCGCGCCGGAGGGGCAAACGGCGGCGCAGGCACCGCAGCCAGCGCAAATATCATCATCGATCAAAACCGTTTCGCCATTGGGCGTGATCGCGCCGGTGGGGCAGACCGATAGGCAGCGGTTGCAGCCAGTTTGCTCGGCGCGCGAATAGGCGCAGATATCGGGGCTGAAGCGGATATGCAGTGGCTTTTCAAAGGTGCCGGTAAGTTGCGAGGCATCAAAAATGGCGCGCTCAACGGCCAATAAATCGCCGGTATCTGGGCGCAAATAGCCGTTGCGTTTTTCAGGCGCTGGAAACAGCGGTGTGCCGCCGGTTAAATCCAGCAGAATATCGCAGGTGGATTTCGCGCCGTTTCTGGATGTTTCGAAGGTGGATTCGCCGCGCCCGGTGCGTTTAATCGGGGCGTAGCCCTCAACCACAACGCTGAAATTGCCAAAGGTACCCTCGGCAGCGCTTAAGGTGCCCAGCGCCAGATCATAAGAGCTGTGCGGGCGGATAAAGTCGGGCTTGTCGGTAATCAGGCAGGTCACGGCCAGCGCATCGCTGAGGCGCTTCGCGGCGTCAATCACCAGCTCGCTGGGGCCTATAATCAGGCAAACGCCCTGAGACTCGACATCTTTAATGGGCGTTCCGGGGTGCTTTAGCAGCGCATCTGCGGTTAGTGCGGCTTGCTTGGCAAAGGCTGCGCCATCGCTGGTCCAACCGGCGCGATCGCGAATATCAAAGGTATAAAGGCGCTCGCCCGCGTCCAGTTCTTCCGCCAGATCGCCGAAAAACATGGCTTCCTGGGTGCAGGCAA
The DNA here is from genome assembly GCA_002746425.1 of Hyphomicrobiales bacterium. Taxonomy (GTDB): domain Bacteria; phylum Pseudomonadota; class Alphaproteobacteria; order Rhizobiales. The sequence continues at coordinate 5,277 of NVXB01000032.1, forward strand.
TCAGCGTTTTGTCTTTGGAGCGCAGGGCATCAGCGGCGATTTCAGATTGGGCACCGCATAGCTCACTACAGGCTTTGATGGAGGTTGCTTTGGCAGCAACGCCGAGCGATTCCAAATCCAGCTTCATCGAGCCAGAGCAATCACAAACTAAAAGTCTGGTTTCATCCGCCATAATCTTCTCCACACCGATTATAGGGGCAGGATAATCTGCCGCACTGCAATCTTTTGACTTGGTCCAATACAAATCTATAGTGGCTAACCAGAGCACGGCAAGTGCCAAAGGCATAATCGGGAGACGCCACTATGAGCCAGCGCTCAATTGAGATGCCACTGGGCGTAGTAATACGCAGAGAACCGGGCGTAACGCGCTGGGCAAAATGGGTGTGGCGCGCTGTCGCAGTGCTGCCAGGTGCGGGCCAGGAGAGCTGGAAAGAGCTGCGCCGCGATGGCGATTGCGTGGAATATCACGCCGCAACATTGCAGCTGGAGCTGTTTCGAACCGATTGCGAGGCCTATATGGTGTCGCTGAGTATGACGCCGCCAACGGTGTTTGTTGTCCTTCGCGAGAACGATGATCCGGATTCGCCGCATCCTTATATTGTGCACCGGGTGACCGTATCGGCCTATGAGGCGCAGGATTATACCGATAGCGGCGAGGAAATTGTTGAGCCGGTGGCGATGCCGCCTGGTCTGGTGGCATGGGTTCATGAATACACAAAAATCCATTTTGAAGAAGAAGAGTTCATCAAGCGGCGGCGCGATAAAAAGCGCACGGATTTGAAGGAAGATGGTATTGGCGATGTCCGCATCAGGCAGGGAGCGGATGTTTACCGTTCGCCAAACCAGTTGAAGTCGGGCCAGCAAAAGCCAGATCAGTTGAAGTCAGATGAACTGAAGTCGGGTCAACAAAAACCAAAAGAGACACTGCATTGAGCGATTCTGGACCAGATAATAAACCCGAAAAGCCAAGAATTGGCGAGAAACCTGGGGACGACGAACAGTTCATGTCGCGCTGGGCGCGGCGCAAAGCGGAAATCAGCAGCGGCGAAACACCGCTGGAGCCAGATGAAATTGCCGCGCAAGAAGAGGCCGCTGAGGCGCTTGAGCAGGCACGGGCCAAGACGCTCGACGAGATGTCGGATGAGGAGCTTTTGGAAGAGTTTGATCTGCCGGACCCCGACACCATGGAAACCGGCGATGACTTTAGTGTCTTTATGAAAAAGGCCATTCCATCGCGGTTGAAAAACCGGGCCTTGCGGCGGCTGTGGCTGAGCAATCCGGCGCTGGCTAATCTCGATATGCTGGTTGATTATGGTGATGATTTTACCGATGCGGCGATGGTCGTGCCGAATATGAAAACAATCTATCAAGTTGGCAAAGGCATCGTCAGGAAAGTCGAGGAAGTTCTTGAAAATATAGAAGAAAATTCTGATGATGAATCTGATTCAGAAGATCAAGAAGATGGTTTGGAAGAAGATGGTGTTACTGATGAAGGTGACGCAGACGAGGCCTTGGTTGAGGCTGAAGAAGAAGCTGAATTAGCGCCGCCCGCAACCATAACAATTGTCGAGCTGGAGCCTGAGCTTGCTGGCTATGAGCCGCAAACTGGTTCGCAAACCGGTTCGCGGGATCGGATGAAATTTAAGGTGTGAGAAATGACACGCGTCAAATGGTCCATTTTGCCGCATCACAATTGATAGACAGGTTTAGTAGTTGATGTTACAAAATGGTATTAGTGCTGACCGCCTTGGAGAGGGTTTATGACAGCAGAATCTGCAACGACCGATGCAGAACCCAGTACAGATGCCAGTGTGGCCGTATGTGCTGAGGATATATTGCGCGCCGATCTTTATGATTTTTTGGCGGCGTTTTTAGCACGTCCCCCATCCGGTGTTTTACTTACCCAAGCCATGTCCCTAGAGGGCGATGATAGCGACCTTGGTCGCGGCATTGCTGCTGTGGCGCGGCTGGCGAAATCTATTGCCGTTCCCGATGCGCAGCGCGAATTCAATGCTTTGTTTATCGGTCTTGGTCGCGGCGAACTTATCCCTCATTGCAGTTACTATCTCACTGGTTTTCTTAATGAAAAACCATTGGCGCGGTTGCGCGGTGATATGAGTGAGCTGGGCATTGAGCGCGAGCAGGAAGTTTACGAGCCGGAAGATAGCATGGCCTCGCTGTGCGAAATGATGGCCGGTCTTATTCGTGGCCGTTTTGGCGATCCGTCGGATCTGGCCGCACAGAAAAAGTTTTTCGAAGCGCATCTGTCCCCATGGGCAGGGCACTTCTTTAAAGATCTTGAATCAGCTGAAACCTCGGTTCTCTACGCACCCATCGGCACAATTGGCCGGGTGTTTATGGGCATCGAGCAAGATGCGATTCGGATGGAGGGTTAAAACCCTTTAATGCCGATGCAAAGTTGACCGCTTTGTATCAACGGGAAGGGGATGACCACCCTTTTCGAATAGGAGGCCCTCATTTGGGCTTTCTTGACTGGGAGACCATCGATTGGCCTTCTTGACTGGGAGACCATCAATTGATGGTTATGAGAGGAGAGAAATATGAGCAAACAAGACAAGTCCACGAGTCGCAGGGATTTCCTGAAGCTTGCGGGCGCCGGTGCGCCTGTTGCTGCCATGGCTGTTGTCACTGGCGGAACCGAGGCTGTTGCTGCGCAAGCAGTTACAGATGCCGGTGAAGGTCTGCGCAAAACAGATCACGTGCTCAAATATCTGGAAACCGCACGTTTCTAAATAAGTCCGATGAATGCAGTGAACGGTTGCGTGACGCCCAGGATCTGCCAATCGGACTTTCGGCTATCGAACTTTTGAGATGCCGAGATTTAACCGGGCTTTGCGGCCCGAATTTGGAGAGAAACTATGCTTAGGAAAAAGACGAACGGGGTTGCGCGACGCTCCCGTGACGAGTCGATCCTATCCCGCGTAGCGTCCACATCGGTTGACCGCCGTGGATTTTTGCGTGGATCAGGCCTTGCCGTTGGCGGGCTGGCTGCATTGACAGCCACTGGGGGAACTGTTCGCAAGGCAGAAGCTGCCGGCGATGGCAAAGGTGATGTTAAAGTCATCAAATCCATCTGCACACACTGCTCGGTCGGTTGTACCGTGCTTGCGGAAGTAGACAATGGCGTTTGGGTTGGGCAAGAGCCCGGCTGGGATAGCCCATTCAACCTTGGTGCGCATTGCGCCAAAGGCGCGGCCGTACGTGAGCATGCTCATGGCGAACGCCGCCTTAAGTATCCAACCAAACTCGTTAATGGCGAGTGGGTACGCATCAGCTGGGATCAGGCGATCAATGAGATCGGCGACGGCATGATGAAAATGCGTGAAGAGAGCGGACCGGATTCGGTTTACTGGCTCGGTTCCGCGAAACACAGCAACGAGCAGGCTTATCTGTTCCGCAAATTTGCTGCCTATTGGGGCACAAATAACGTGGATCACCAGGCTCGTATTTGTCACTCAACCACAGTTGCCGGTGTAGCAAACACCTGGGGCTATGGCGCGATGACCAATAGCTACAATGATATTCACAAATCCAAAGCCATCCTCATTATTGGCGGCAACCCGGCTGAAGCTCATCCGGTATCCTTGCTGCACATTTTGCGGGCCAAAGAGCAGAACAATGCACCGCTGATCGTTTGCGATCCGCGTTTCACTCGTACTGCCGCGCACGCTGATGAGCATGTTCGTTTCCGTCCAGGTTCCGATGTTGGTCTGATCTGGGGTCTTTTGTGGCACATTTTCGAAAATGGCTGGGAAGACAAGGAATTCATCCGCACACGTGTGTACGGCATGGATCAAATCAGAGAAGAAGTTGCCAAATGGGATCCTGAGGAAACCGAGCGCGTAACTGGCGTTCCTGGTGCTCAGCTGCGCCGCGTTGCCCGCACAATGGCCAATAACCGTCCTGGTACGGTCATTTGGTGCATGGGTGGCACGCAGCATACCAATGGTAACAACAACACCCGCGCTTATTGTATTCTCCAGCTTGCGCTGGGTAATATGGGCGTATCGGGTGGTGGTACCAACATCTTCCGCGGCCATGACAATGTGCAGGGCGCGACCGATCTTGGTGTTCTGTCCCATACATTGCCTGGTTATTACGGCATTTCCGCTGGCGCATGGGCACATTGGGCTCGTGTCTGGGGTGAAGATCCTGCCTGGCTCAAAGGTCAGTTTGCCACCACAAAAGGCGCTGACGGGAAAGAAAAATCCCTGCAATACCTGACCGGTATTCCGGTTAGTCGCTGGATCGATGGTGTTCTGGAAGACGTTGACAACATGGATCAGGACACAAATGTCCGGGCCATGGTGCTTTGGGGCCATGCGCCCAACTCCCAGACCCGTGGTGCAGAAATGAAAACGGCGATGGAAAAACTCGACATGCTTGTCGTGGTTGATCCGTATCCAACCGTTTCTGCTGTGCTTTCAGACCGTAAAGATGGCGTCTATCTGCTGCCAGCTTCGACACAGTTTGAAACCTATGGTTCCGTCACTGCATCCAATCGTTCCATCCAATGGCGCGACAAGGTGATTGATCCGGTTTTCGAAAGCCTGCCCGATCACACCATTATGGCGAAGTTTGCCAAGAAGTTCGGCTGGGCCGATCGCTTCTTCCGCAATATTGAGCTGAATGGCGACGAGCCTGTGATTGAAGATGTGACCCGCGAAATCAATGCGGGTATGTGGACTGTTGGTTATACTGGCCAATCCGCAGAACGCATCAAATTGCACATGGCCAATCAGCATACTTTTGACCGCACAACGCTTCAGGCGATTGGTGGCCCTGCTGATGGTGACTATTATGGCATGCCATGGCCTTGCTGGGGCACCGCCGATATGAAGCACCCTGGTACGCCAAACCTTTACGATCTGTCCAAACGGGTCAGTGAAGGTGGTTTGACTTTCCGCGCCCGCTTTGGTGTGGAACGTGATGGCACCAACCTTCTTGCAGAAGGCGTTTATTCTGTTGGTTCAGAAATTGAGGATGGTTATCCTGAATTCACCATGGCGATGCTCAAAGAGCTTGGCTGGGATAGTGATCTGACAGCGGAAGAAACAGCGGCAATTGAAGCTGTGGCCGGTGACAAGACCAACTGGAAAACCGATCTTTCGGGCGGTATCCAGCGTGTTGCCATCAAGCACGAATGTGCGCCATTTGGTAATGCCAAGGCCCGTGCTGTTGTGTGGACATTCCCGGATCCGGTGCCGTTGCATCGCGAGCCGCTCTACACCAACCGTCGCGATCTTGTGGAAGATTATCCGACCTACGAAGATCGGAAATTCTACCGTCTGCCAACGCTTTATGCGTCGATCCAGAAGCAGGATTTCTCCAAGGAATACCCAATGATTCTCACATCCGGCCGTTTGGTCGAATATGAGGGTGGTGGTGATGAAAGCCGTTCAAACCCATGGCTGGCTGAACTTCAGCAAGACATGTTTGTTGAGATCAATCCGCGGGATGCCAATAACCTTGGCGTGCGTGATGGGACTCAGGTTTGGGTTGAAGGGCCTGAAGGCAGCAAAGTGAAAGTTATGGCAATGTTGACCGAGCGTGTTGGTTCCGGTGTGGCATTCATGCCTTTCCACTTTGGTGGACATTTCCAGGGTAAAGACCTGCGATCCAAATATCCAAAGGGTGCCGATCCTTATGTGCTCGGCGAATCCAGTAACACTGCACAGACTTACGGCTATGACTCGGTCACTCAAATGCAAGAGACCAAGGCAACGCTCTGTAAGATCTGGTCGGCATAAAGGGAGGAAATAATATGGGATTAGGAGGAAAGGCTCGCGCCAAGTTCCTATGTGATGCGGAACGTTGCATTGAGTGCAACGCTTGTGTCACAGCCTGTAAGAATGAGCACGAGGTGCCTTGGGGCATCAATCGTCGCCGCGTTGTCACCATCGGTGATGGTGCACCCGGCGAGCGGTCGATCTCTGTGGCATGTATGCACTGCTCAGATGCTCCCTGCATGGCTGTTTGCCCTGTGGATTGCTTCTATCAGACCGATGACGGCATCGTTCTGCATTCCAAGGATCTGTGCATCGGTTGTGGTTATTGCTTCTATGCGTGTCCGTTTGGCGCGCCGCAATATCCGCAGGCTGGTAATTTTGGCTCCCGTGGCAAAATGGACAAATGTACATTCTGCGCCGGTGGACCGGAAGAAACCAACTCTATCGAAGAGTTCCAGAAATATGGACGCAACCGTATTGSAGAAGGCAAACTGCCAATCTGCGCGGAAATGTGTTCCACCAAAGCACTGCTGGCYGGTGACGGCGATGATGTTTCCACGATTTATCGTGAACGCGTTGTTGCCCGTGGCTTCGGCTCTGGYGCTTGGGGCTGGGGTACTGCATACGGCCAAAAAGGCAACTAAGCCAAAGGCTTAYAAAACAATGYTAAACGGGCTTCCTTCGGGAGGCCCGTTTAGCCGTTTTTACGCATGGCCGAWAAGCTGGTAGCAATGTTGTYTWTTGCTGRCAGTTTGGGATTGRGCCTTAATGCGCGTATCATARTGATACCAATCGATTTCATCTTAAAGAGGAATGGCATCATGTCAGGCCCGTTAGACTTTTTCGCAAAGCTTCGCTCAGCGGCTCCGATCGCATCGACCCTTTTGGGTCTGTTTATGCTGATGTTTGCCGCAGCTTTGCTGTATTCGCCCACACAGGCACTTGCCCAAACCAGTGGTGGGGAAATAGCGGCTGAAGAGCCAGCCAGCGTCCACCAGTCTCTTGAAGATATTATGCGGCGGCAAGGCAGCGCAGCGGAGAATGAAAAATTCTTGCGCGCGCCACCTGCCGAGAAAACAGACGCCACCGACAAAGCCATTTTTGACCAACTTGGCATTCGCGGCGTGGAATCAGATTCTGATATTTACCGCCAATTGCGCGATGGCACCGCCAAGGTAACCGTTTCCACTGGCAAACCAGCCGATGCGGTGTTGATGCAAAAGGGCGGTATGCAATGGATCGCGTGGCGTGAAGGCCCGCTGATCAAATACGGTCTTTATACCCTTGGCGGCATGCTGGCTGTGCTGGTCCTCTTCTTCATTCTGCGCGGGCGTATTAAAGTTGATAGCGGTCTATCCGGCGTGCTGATGCAGCGTTTTTCCAGCATTGAGCGCTTTGGCCATTGGCTGCTAGCGGGCTCCTTTATCCTGCTGGCGATCACCGGCCTGTGGACCATTTTGGGCCGCACATATATCATTCAATTTGTCGGCAAAGAGACCTACGCCAACATGGCCTTTGCGGGCAAATGGGTGCACAATAATGTGGCCTGGGCCTTTATTCTGGGTCTGATTATCGTCTTTTTGCAATGGGTTTTGCAAAATCTGCCAAGCCGACACGATATCGTCTGGATATTGAAGGGCGGCGGCATTTTCAAAAAGGGTGTTCACCCGCCTTCGAAAAAGTTCAATGCGGGCCAAAAGGTCATTTTCTGGTCGGTTATCCTGCTGGGCATTGCTATTTCGATGACTGGCATCTCATTGCTGTTTCCGTTTGAATCGCCTCTTATCGGCAAGCTTCTTGGCGTCATCAACGACACCGCCCCAGAGTTTGCCGCCAGCATGGGCTTGCCAGCGCATTTGTTGCCGCATCAGGAAATGCAATATGCGCAATTGATCCATGGCGGTGTGGCCTTCATCTTTATCGCCATCATCTTGGCCCACATCTATATCGGCTCGATTGGCATGCAAGGCGCATTTTCCGCCATGGGCAGTGGCAAGGTGGACAGAAACTGGGCCAAAGAGCATCACAGCCTTTGGGTGGCCAAAGTCGATGCCAAAAAGGCGGCGAAGGAAGCGGCCAACCCCAAAGCTAGCACCTAGATCATGCGCTCATTCTTCAAAGGAATGGGCGTTGGCTTCAAAGGAATGAGCGTTGGACTTTTTGTAAGCCTGCTGAGCTGTTTACAAGCAAATGCCAATGGTTTTGCAACATTAAGCGGCCATGGTGGCCCCATTATGGGGCTTGCCTATAGCGCGACAGGTGCGCGCGCTTTAAGCGGCAGTTTTGATTACTCCGTAGGCTATTGGCCCGATATATCTGATGAAACCAGCAAGCCCATCTGGCTAGAAGGCCACAAGGCCGCTGTCAATTCAGTTGCCTTTTGGGGCAAAATCGGTGCGGTTTCCGGCGGCGATGATTTCGCTCTCATCATTTGGGATCTGGCCACCGCCACCGCGCTTCACCGCCTTGAAGGCCACAAGGGCAAAGTGCTGTCCGTTAAAGTTTCAAAGAATCAAAAATTGATCGCATCCGCCGGGTGGGATGGCCGCGCTGGCCTTTGGGATGCGCAAACCGGAAAACATCTGCGCTGGTTTGAGGGGCATAAAAGCAGTCTCAACGATGTGGCGTTTTCAGATGATGCCGCCATCCTATACACCGCCAGCCACGATGGCACGGTGCGTAGTTGGGATGTCGCGACCGGCGCACAAAGGCGCATCGAAACGCGTCACGGTTTTGGCGTCAACCGACTAATTATCAACGATGCGCAAGGCTGGTTGGTCTATGGCGCGCTGGATGGCGGCACGCGGGTGATCGACATTAAAACCGGCACGGTGCTGGCCGATATCACGCTTGATAGAAAGCCCATACTCTCGCTGGCGCTCAACAATGATGCCTCGCGCCTGGCCGTGGGCGATGGCAATGGCTACATCATGGTGCTGGACACGGCTGATTGGACGGTCGCACGCGATTTTCGCGCGGTAAAAGCCGGACCGGTATGGGCGCTGGCCTATGCCAATGACGGGCGCTTGCTGTCCGGCGGGTTGGACGAGACCATTGCCATTTGGCCGCTGGATGGCCGCATTGCTGCGCAGGGGCCGGACAAACAGCCGTTTCACCGCCCACCGGCAGAAATGGAAAATGGCGAGCGGCAATTCGTGCGCAAATGCTCGATATGTCACAATCTTGGTTCTGCGCCCGACAGGCGGGCAGGGCCACCGCTCGGCACTGTTTTTGGCCGCCGCGCCGGAACAGCCAAAGGCTATAGCTATTCATCGGCACTCACATCCAGTAATGTGGTATGGAATGAAGAAACCATCATGGAATTATTCCGGATTGGGCCAGATGCTTTGACACCTGGCTCAAAAATGCCGATGCAGCAGATTGCAAAAGAGCAGGACCGCCGGGACTTGGTGAATTATCTCAAGCGCGTAACTCGCGCTCACGACACGCGTTAAGGAACAAGATTATGCGGACATTTTTCAGTGCAATGGCAGTTATGGCCCTCGTAGCAATTGTGTTTGACTACGGGCTGGACCGCTTGGGCTATTCCTCTGCCGATCAGCACACCAGCGCTTCTGTACGGCTCGGCGAGTAATTTTTGAGCGCAATGGAAGATGATGCCCCCCGGTTTTTGACGACAAAAGAAATCGCAGGTTTACTGCGCGTGAAAGAACGCAAAGTTTATGAACTTGCCAGCGCGGGGGATATTCCGTGCCGCCGCGTGACCGGCAAATTGCTGTTTCCCAAAGACGAGATTGACGCCTGGCTTGCGGGCGATGCAACGGCACCTGCGGTAGCAGCTGTCGCTTCACCTCCAAAAACCATCCCAAACATTGTTTCTGGCAGTCATGATCCGCTGTTGGACTGGGCCATTCGTGAGAGTGGCTGCGGCCTCGCCACCATGTTTGACGGCAGTTTTTCCGGCCTGGAGCAAATGGCCTCAGGCGGTTCTATCGCCGCCGGTGTGCATATTGTTGAGGGTGAGGGAAACAGCTGGAACGCTGACCATGTGGCCAACACGCTCTCACACCAACCCATTGTGCTTATCGAGTGGGCCAAGCGCCAGCAGGGCATGATTTTATCGCGCGATTTGCAGCCATCAAACGGCACGGCAATGCGCTGGAACGACCTGTTGGGCAAACGCATCATCCAGCGCCAACCAGCCTCCGGGGCTAGCCGCTTATTCCTGCATATTCTGGCGCAAAACGGTTTTGCACCCGATCATTTTGAGCTGTTACCGCAGCTTGCGCGCACCGAAACTGAAGCCGCGATGGCGGTATCGAATACCACAGCCGATGCCGCGCCGGGGCTGGAAGCAATGGCACGCCAGTTCGATCTTGGCTTCATGCCAACGGCGCAGGAGCGCTATGATTTGGTGGTGGATCGCAAGAGCTGGTTTGAGCCGCCCCTGCAAAACCTTATGCGCTTTTGCAAAACCGCTGCCTTCGCAGATAAAGCCGAAGAGCTAGGCGGCTATGATATTTCCGCCCAAGGCACCGTGCAATGGAACAGCGTTGTTTAACTAGCGTTTGGAAAGAACAATTGTTGCCCATCGCGCTTATAGGCACCGATAGCGTCCTGGCCTGAGGGGGACAAAATCCAGTCGATGAATTTTTGCGCCAAAACGCTCTTCACATACGGGCAGTTTTCAGGGTTCACCGCAATAATGCCGTATTGATTGAACAGCGCTTTATCGCCCTCCACCATAATTTTATGCCCGCCTTTGTTGCCAAAGGCGATCCATGTGGCGCGGTCGGTCATGACATACGCGCCCATGCCGGTGCCGACATTGAGCGTGGCGCCCATACCAGAGCCGGTTTCGCGATACCACGTTCCGCTGGCCGCCGCCGGGCCATATCCCGTGGCTCTCCAGAGCGAGAGTTCCTTTTTGTGGGTGCCACTGTCATCCCCGCGCGAGGCGAAGGGCGCGCCCGCGATTGCGATGGCTTTTAGCGCGGCGGTGATATCGGATGATCCGGCAATGCCTGCGGGGTCGGCGGCGGGGCCGACAATGACAAAATCATTATACATCACATCGCTGCGGCTGATTCCGAACCCATCGGCAACAAATTTCTCTTCCGCTGCTTTGGCATGCACCAGCAACACATCGCCGTCGCATTTCGTGGCGTTTTTAATGGCCTGACCAGTGCCCACGGCCACCACGCGCACCTCAACGCCCGATGCTTTTTGGAATTGCGGCAGCAACACATCATAAAGGCCTGAATTTTGCGTGGAGGTGGTGGATTGCACAATGATGAAACCATCGGCGATGGCGGTGGATGAGAGCAAAGACAGCGCGGTTGCTGCGCCAAGAAGAAGGGTAATGGGGCGGCGATGGGTCATGTTTGATCCTTCCATGACAAAAATTAGACCAGAAGGCGGCCTTCCAGATAGGCTTTGGCTTCATCCGATTGCGGCGTGTTCAAAAATTGATGGGTCGGCGTATGCTCGGCAATCCGGCCCTCATGCATGAAGACAACATCGCTGCTTAAGCGCCTTGCTTGCCCGGCATCATGGGTCACCAAAACCAGCTTGGTGCCACTATTGGCAATGGTCGTCATCAGGTTTTCCAGCATGCTTGTTGCGTGCGGGTCCAGGCTGGCGGTCGGCTCGTCCAGCAGCAGCAGTTTGGGGTTGCCGGCAATGGCGCGCACCATGGCAAGGCGCTGTTGCTCGCCGCCAGAAAGCATGCGGGCAGGGCTGTTGGCCATCTCGCTCAAGCGGCTGATATCAAGCAAAAGCTGTATGCGCTCGCGGCGGTTATGGCGCGGTACTTTACAAAGTTTTAGGGCATGCAGCAGATTGGCGGCAACGGTTCTGCGCAGCAAAACCGGGCGCTGGAACACAAAGGCAATGTCACGTTCCTCAATGCTGCAATTGCGCACAATGCCAGAACTGGGCTGAAGCAGCCGCGCGATAAGCCGCAAGGTGAGCGTTTTGCCTGCGCCATTGGAGCCCATAAGCGCGGTAATGCCGCCGGAGCGCAGGGTGAGCGATATGCCATCTACAAGTCTGCGGCTTTCGCTGTCCAGAACGACATCTTCCAGCTGCACAATGGTGTTTTGCGCGGGCTTGCCCGTCCAGTTTTGCAGCGAAATGATGTTTGAATCAGGCATAGGCCATGCGCTCCATTTCACTGCGTAGCGACATAAGCGCCGTGTTGATCATGATGGAGAGGCCGACAAGTATAATGCCCAGCCCCAGCGCCAGTGCCAGCTCGCCCTTGGAGGTTTCCAGCGCAATGGCCGTGGTCATCACGCGGGTGACGTGGTTGATGTTGCCGCCCACAATCATCACCGCGCCAACCTCGGCAAACGCGCGCCCAAGACCGGCCAGCGCGGCGGTCACAAGCGAATAGCGCGCATCCCATATCAGCGTGCTGAGCGTTGCCATGCGCCCGGCATGCATGGAGCGCAGCATCTCATCATATTCGCCGTGCAGCGCCTCGATGATTTGCCGCGACAGCGCCGCGATAATGGGGGTGACCAGCAGCGCCTGCGCAATAATCATGGCGGTGGGGGTGTAAAGCAGCTGCAACACGCCAAACGGCCCGGCGCTGGAAAGCATGAGATAGACCACAAGACCAACAACAACCGGGGGCAGGCCCATCAGCGAATTGATAAACACCACGACAAGATGACGACCGGGAAAGCGCCCAACAGCCAATAGCGCACCAAGCGGTAGGCCAATAAGGCAGGCAATCAACACGGCGGTGAGGGTGACATAGAGCGACAGCCCCACAATCTCGAAAAGATTATGGTCCAGTGTTACGATCAGCTTGAAAGCTGCGGCAAAGGCTGTGCGGATTTCTTCCATGAGGGCCAAATACTAGAAATTTGTCGTTATACTGTATTATGTGTCGAAATTTACAGAAAAATACAAATTTTGCAACGTCATTTCTAATATCGCGCGGCTTTGCAGGAGGCTGAATCGGCTAAGCGCTTGAGTATACACGGAAAAAGGGTGAAATCTGCGTAGTAATGCCGATAATACTGCTGGTAGTTCAACCAAGACTCAGATAGTCGTTAACCGGCTTATTAAGCATTTTCGGAACATTGCCACACAAATGTTGTGTTTGCGTGGCACAATACTCAGGAATCACAATGCAATTGGTTCCCGTAAATATGCGTTAAATGAGCCGAATACCTATTAATTATTGAACTGGTTTTATTACTTCCTATATGCCTCAAACATCTAAAAGCTCTCTGGCACAAAAAAGCGCCAAAACACTTAAAAGTACTCAAGAAGCAATGACACAGACACAAATGGCAGCTCTTCCCGTCACGATTGACCAGAAGGGTGACTTGCGAATTCTAATGATCACGTCCCGCGACACGGGCCGCTGGGTGCTGCCCAAAGGCTGGCCGATGAAGGGCAAGAATTTGCGCCGCGCTGCAGAGCAAGAGGCCATGGAAGAAGCTGGTGTTATTGGCGAAGTATCCAAAAAGCCAATCGGTGTTTATCACTATACCAAGCGTATGGAAAAGGGCGATGACATCCCCTGCGAAGTCATTTTGTTTCCGCTAAAGGTCAAAAAGCTACTGCGCAGTTGGCCGGAGCGCGATGAGCGAAAACGCAAATGGTTTTCTCCCAAAGGCGCTGCCAAACGGGTGGATGAAGAAGATTTGCGCGCTATTTTGAGCGATATTAAAACAGAAGAGCTGGCGCTGGCGCTTTAAAGCGGTATAGCCGTTACCCGACTAGGCCCGATCAGGTACGGCATATCAAACCAAAATTCTTCCAGATTATTGCCGGGGCCAATTCTGTCGATCACGGCGAATAGGCCCGGCTCGCTCAGCGGTGTCAGCACGCCATGCCAGATATTGCGGTGGTAATTTACGCCTTGGCCCGGTTGGGTTAAAAACGCCTGCGGTATGCTAGGTTTTCCACCATCGTCAGGCGCAACAATCACCAAAAACGCATTTTCGGTCATTGGCAAAAACGCTTGGCTGCCCAGCGGGTGGCGCTCCATCATATCCAGTTGATAAGGCAGGGTGCGCTTATCGCTGTTGAACAGGCTGATGCCGGTTTTCGCGTCATCGCCCACGCAATCCAGCGTGGCCAAATCGCTAAAACGCTGGCACAGGCCCTGATTGATAATGACGGTCGGCTCGCCCGCGATGTCCAAAACATCGCCAAAAGGCTTGAAGGCGTCAGGGGTGAGCGGTTGAATTTGGATTGTTTGCATCATGAGCTTTGAAATGAGCCAAGCTTCATGTGCCGGTTTACGTCCTTATAGAGCAGGTAGCGGAATTTGCCGGGGCCGCCCGCATAACACGCTTGCGGACAGAACGCGCGCAGCCACATATGATCGCCGGCTTCCACCTCGACCCAATCCTGATTAAGCCGATAAACCGCCTTGCCTTCCAGCACATAAAGCCCGTGTTCCATAACGTGGGTTTCGGCAAACGGGATGATCGCGCCCGGCTCAAACGTCACAATATTGACGTGCATATCGTGGGTGAGATCGGCGGGGTCAACAAAGCTGGTGGTGGCCCATTTGCCATCGGTGCCGGGCATGGGTTTTGGCGCAACATCTTTTTCGTTGGTGACAAATGCTTTGGGTGAGGGCAGACCCTCAACCGATTCATAACGCTTGCGAATCCAATGGAATTTTAGCGCGTTCTTGCTGTTGTTGCGCACGCTCCAATCACTGGCGGGCGGGATGAAAGCATAACCGCCTTCTGCCAGCACATGGTTCTCGCCCTCAATCGTCAGCGATAGCTCGCCCTGCACCACAAACAGCACGGCTTCGGCACCGGCGTCAGGTTCTGGCTTGTCGCTGCCACCGCCCGGTTCCACATCCATAATATACTGCGAAAACGTCTCGGCAAAACCGGACAGCGGGCGCGAGAGCACCCAGCACCGTGTTTGCTCCCAAAACGGCAAGCGGCTGGTCACGATATCGCTGTTTGTGCCTTTTGGGATCACGGCATAGGCGGTGGTGAAAACCGCGCGGCCGGTCAGCAATTGCGTTTGCGGCGGCACACCGCCAGTGGGGGCGTAGTAAGTTGGTTTGGTCATCGGTTAACCCAATAAATCTTTAAGGCGCAGCAGAGCGATACGCTCCACCTGTGCGCAGGCTGCATTAAATTCGGTATCGGCATCATGGTCAATTCTGGTGTTAAACGCCTCCAGAATTTGGCCCTTGTTCAGCCCCTTAACGGCGATGATGAAGGGAAAACCGAATTTGCCGGTGTATTTGGCATTAAGCGTCTGAAAATGGGTGCGCTCATCATCGGTTAGCGCATCAAGCCCGGCGGAGGCTTGTTCCGCCGTGGATTCTGCCGTCAGGCGCTTGGCCTGCGAGAGTTTGCCTGCAAGGTCCGGGTGAGCGTTGAGAACGCCAAGACGCTCGTCATGGCTGGCACTGCGGAACATGCGCGCAAGGGCGCTGTGCACGCCAATAGCGGTGTTGTGGGCGGGGCTAAGCTCCAGCGCATGGGCGCGCTCGGCAATCCACGGCGAATGTTCAAAAATGCTGCCAAAGCTTTCGACAAAAGCGGCCTTATCCATGTCAGCAGGCACGAGCTCTGGCTGCGCCGCCGGATGGTTTTGCTGCCAATGTTTTGCAATATCAATACGCCGCGCAAACCACACATCACTGTGCGATTGGGCGTATTCCATAAACCGCCGCAGCGCCATGACGCGGCCCGGGCGGCCAATCAACCGGCAATGCAGGCCAATCGACATCATTTTGGCGCTGCCCGCAGTGCCTTCCGCATAGAGCGCGTCAAAACTGTCTTTCAAATAGGTGTAAAACTGGTCGCCGCTGTTAAAACCCTGCGGGGTCGCAAAGCGCATATCATTGGCATCCAGCGTGTAGGGCACAATCAATTGCTGATGGCCGTTATGGGCGTGCCAATAGGGCAAATCATCGGCGTAGGAATCTGAAACATAGGCAAAGCCGCCCTCATCGCTGGCCAAATCCACGGTGTTGATTGAGCAGCGCCCGGTGTACCAGCCAAGCGGGCGCGAACCGGTAATTTCGGTATGCAGCGCGATGGCCTGCATCATGTGGCCCTGCTCAAACTCGGGCGTGGCGTCTTTGTATTCGATCCATTTCAGCCCGTGGCTGGCAATTTCCCAATCCGCTTCCTGCATGGCGGCAACTTGCTCTGGCGAGCGGGCCAGTGCGGTGGCTACGCCATAAACGGTGGCGGGTATGTTCAACTCGGTGAAAAGCCGGTGCAGCCGCCAAAAACCGGCGCGCGAGCCGTATTCGTAAATGGTTTCCATGTTCCAGTGGCGCTGGCCCTGCCATGCCTGCGCGCCAACAATCTCCGATAAAAACGCTTCAGAGGCGGCATCGCCGTGCAAAATGTTGTTTTCGCCGCCTTCCTCGTAATTAATCACGAACTGAATGGCAATGCGGGCCTTGTTTGGCCATTGTGCATTGGGCGGGGTTGAGCCATAGCCCAGCATATCTCGGCAATATCGTGTCACGGGCATTCTCTGGTTGGCGGCAGAAACCGCGATTCTTCTGGATAATTTGGAACAGTGCTAATCATTAGTTGGGATTTAGCATAAATCGAGTCTTTAATAGACCGGAATTGAAAATTTGGAGACTTGAATGTTCGACACCATCATCTGGATTGAATGGCTGGAATTCGCGGTAAGGTGGGTTCATGCCGTCACCGCCATCGCCTGGATTGGCTCATCATTCTATTTCATCGCGCTCGATCTGGGCCTGCGAAAAGTGCCAGAATCGCCCCCCGGTACGCAGGGCGAGCAGTGGCAGGTGCATGGTGGCGGGTTCTATCACATTCAAAAATATCTGGTTGCGCCCGCGCGTATGCCCGAGCATTTAATCTGGTTCAAATGGGAAAGCTACATCACCTGGGTGTCCGGTTTTGCCATGCTGGTGCTGGTCTATTATCTGGGCGCGGATTTGTATCTGGTCGATGCCAGCGTCTCCGAGATGTCGACCAATGTCGGCATTTTGGTCTCCCTTTGCTCCATTGCTTTTGGCTGGATCGCCTATGATTTCTTGTGCAAAAGCAAGCTTGGCAACAACAGCACAGCGCTGATGGTGCTGCTTTATGCGCTGCTGGTGGCGATGGCCTGGGGCTATACGCAAATCTTTACCGGGCGCGCCGCATTCCTGCATTTGGGCGCTTTCACCGCGACGATCATGTCGGCCAATGTGTTTTTCATCATCATTCCCAATCAAAAAATTGTGGTGGCGGATTTGATGGCGGGTCGCACGCCCGATGCCAAATATGGCAAGATCGCCAAGCAGCGCTCCACCCACAATAATTACCTCACCCTGCCGGTGATTTTCTTCATGGTATCAAACCATTACCCGCTGGCCTTCGCGACAGAATATAACTGGATTATCGCCAGTCTGGTGTTTTTGATGGGCGTCACCATCCGGCATTATTTCAACAGCACACACGCAGGCAAGGGCAGCCCGATATGGACCTGGGTTGCCACCACCTTGCTGTTTTTGGCCGTGATGGCCCTTTCCGTCGCGCCGATGTATTGGGCAACGGAAAACACGGAAGAAGATGAAGCCATGGCCACGCCGCACGAGCAGATTTACATCTCGGCGGCAGGCTTTGAAGATGTGCAGGATATTGTGTTGGGCCGATGCTCGATGTGCCACACCAGCGAGCCGATGTGGGATGGCATTTTGCACCCACCAAAAGATGTGCGGCTGGATACAGCCCCGCGCATTGCCAGGCTCGCGCGGCAGATTTACATTCAGGCCGGTGTTAGCCGCGCCATGCCGCCCGCCAATGTCTCGTATATGGAAGAGGAAGAGCGCCAGACCATCATCAAGTGGTATCGCGCGGCGCAAAGCGGTAGTTAGTGCAGGTTAGCTTGACAGATGACGGGTTTGCCAAGCACAAAGTGACGAAATTTCACGTGGCTATCTGGATGTTACGCCAAACTCCGCTAGCTATACGATCAAGAGTTCAATCGACATAAACATGATAGGAGTTGTCTGTGGCAAAAGTTGCTTTTCTAGGCTTGGGTGTAATGGGTTATCCAATGGCGGGTTTCCTGCAAAAGGCCGGCCACGATGTGGTGGTCTACAACCGCACCAAAGCCAAAGCCGACAAATGGTGCACTGAGCATGGTGGCACCAGCGCTGACACACCCGCAGCTGCTGCCGCAAATTGCGACATCGTGCTGGCATGTGTTGGTAACGATGATGATCTTCGCTCGATTGTAACGGGCGAAAACGGTGCGTTTTCAACCATGAAATCCGGCGCTTTGTTCATCGATCACACCACGGCATCTGCCAAAGTTGCGCGTGAGCTGGCCGAAATTGGCACGGCAAAAGGCATTGGCTTTGTTGATGCGCCAGTATCTGGCGGCCAGGCTGGCGCAGAAAGCGGACAGCTTGCCATTATGTGCGGCGGTTCTGAAGCCGATTACGCAAAAGCTGAGCCCATTATGAATGCCTTCGCCAAAGCGATGGTGCGTATGGGCGATGTTGGCGCGGGCCAATTGACCAAAATGGCCAACCAGATTTGTATTGCCGGTATCGTGCAGGGCATGTCTGAGGCGCTGAATTTTGCTGAAAAATCCGGCCTTGATCCAAAGCAGGTCGCTGGTCTGGTGTCGCAAGGCGCCGGTGGCTCCTGGCAGCTCGCCAATCGTGCAGACACTATGGTTGATCGTAAATTCAACTACGGTTTCGCCGTAGACTGGATGCGCAAGGATTTGGGCATTGCGCTTGATACCGCCAAAGAAGTGGGCGTATCACTGCCCATCACCGCTTTGGTAGATCAATTCTATGCTGATGTTCAACAGCTTGGCGGCAGCCGCTGGGATACATCAAGCCTGATCCAGCGTCTGCGGCACATGCAAGGCGAAGATGTAAAATAACGCACTGAGTTTAAAAAAACAAAACCCGGTCAACATGTTGGCCGGGTTTTTTGATTCATTTTTTTAATCTATCAGGCGATAAATCACATCGCTTTCATCACGCTTGATGATGATGTGCTGATTGGCCAGAAACCGGTAATCATGGCTCCATGATCCGTCCGGCCATTGCACCCGCACGGTGGCGCGGTCGAGCAGACCAAGGCCGATATGGGTCACGCCGGAATGGCCAGAAGCGTGTCCCGCGCCAGCTTTAATCGTGCGGTTCATGGATATCGTGCCGGTTTTAACCAGCAAACGCGCGCCAATGGCATGGGTGTTGCCGCCCTTATCATGCAGCTCAATTTCCACCCAGTTTCCTAATGGGCGATGGCCCCAATCGGTTTCGCGGCCCAGATTGCGGAACAGCGAGACGTTTTGCTTGCGGTTGATCACCAGCATATCCAGCAGACCATCACGGTTGAAATCCTCGATAATCGCGCCGCGCCCGGATGTGTTGAGCGCGATGCCTGCGCGGTCTCCGCTTTCGACAAAACGCTTATCAATGCTTTGCAGCAACAGATTGTCGGGATCAAAAGAGGCAAAATCAGGCATCGCCTCAACATTGCCCTTGGCGACAAACAAATCCTGACGACCATCATTGTTGAAATCGGCAAACTCGACGTGCCAGCCAGTCGAGGGCAGCTTGTCCGGTCCGGCATAGGGCTGCGTCGCCGTCGCGCCGCGCTCATAGGCAATGTCGGTGTATTGCGGGCTGCTGGCATCGGCCGGATCATCCAGCGATTGCAGCTTTGTATCGCCCATCGAGGTGATGGCGTATTCGGGCAGGCCATCGGAGTTCAAATCCGCTTCAGCAATGCCCATACCCCAGATTTTGAGATGTTCCCAGCCATCGGCGCGGCGATAGAGCCGGGGCGGGCGATTTGGTTCTACGCGCCATAATTGCTCTTCGCCGCCGCGATAATATTGGCGGTCATTGGCAATGCGCAAGGCAGGCTCACCGCTGCGGTTCCAATCGGTAAACAACATGGATAATGCGCAGTAGCCCGGAGATAATTCGGCGACGTTGTCGTAGTTTGGAGTATCGCCGCCGCTTGGGCGCATGAGATAGTTCGCATCGCATGTGCCCCATGGCGATCCAGGCGCTGTGCGATCGACATAATTGCCAAAGGCCAATGTGGGAAAGCGTTGCTCTGGCTCCCATGTGGCGGCAAAGGCAGTGGTCCACGAACGGCCACCATCAATGTTCCATTTGCGGTTCGCACGCTCAAATTTGCAGCCACCCATGCCTTGCAGCACGATGTTTTCGCCAAGGCGCAGCAACACCAAATCGTCCTGCGCATCGGCGTTGATATCCAGTGCGTAAATGCCCAGCACGTTTTTGGTCAGCTTTTCCGGCAGATCAAACGCTTTGCGGGTGAAAGACAATTCGCCGCCCGCTTTGCCTGTGTTGATGAACAGCGCTGCGGCGTTTGTGCCGCCCGCCAGTGCGATATCGGGCATGCCATCGCCGTTACAATCCAGTGAAGATCCGCCACCACCGACAAAAAATTCCCAACCGCCATCATAGGTTTGCGACAAGCCCGCGCTGGCGGCTTGCTCGGTGAAATGCGGGATGCTGAGCAGGTCCAGCGCATCGCTGCGATCATCTGCTTGCACGGCGTTAGAGGCGAATAAAAGGGCGCAACATAGAGCGAATGAGGATTTGGTCATTTCGGCATCCTCAGTGTTTTAAGGAAGGTGACGAGCGCGTCCTGCTCGGATTGCTCCAGCTTTGCATATTGATCGCGCGCGGCCCGCGCCTCGCCGCCATGGGCGAGGATAACCTGCTGCAAACTGCCCAAATCACCGCGATGGCCGTAAGGCGCAGTATCGGCAACGCCCCACAGCTCAGAAGTCATAAACGCATCGCGCGCCACAAAGCTTTGGCCCATCAGCTCATTGGCAAAATGAGGAAACTGGCTATCGGCGATGACATGGCGTTTTAAATCGCCAAACAGCGGCACTAAAACCTCGCCAGCGTCGTTGCGCGGCAGGCTTTTGGCCCAATCGAGCAGGGCGATGTCGTAGATCGCTGGCGTTTTTACATCGAAGAATGAAAGCGTGCCCGCCGTATCATAAGGGGGGATCGCTGAATGTCATCGAGCGCAGGGGCAGGGATGGCACATGGCACGAGGCGCAGCCGGTCGTCGCGAACAAGGTTTTGCCTTGATCCGCCATTTCCTGCCATGCAGGCTTGTCGAACAACACCGGAACCGGCGCTTCCAGCGTTGCCTGATAGGCCACGAGGGCAGAGACAGCGCCGGTGTTAAGCTCATCAATATAGCCATCGCCATCAAAGTCGGCTTCGCCGGTCATGGCTTTGGCAAAGCGCTCATCGGCCTGCATGCCGTGATGGGCATTGAGTGCGTTGAGCGTGAACATGCGCAAGGAAGGAATAACGCCCTTTTGGCTAAACGGGCGAATGATGAGATCGGCATCAATGCCCTCTAACTTCGACACATCCATGCGGCCATCGGGGTGTATGGTGAGCGTGCCAAAGGAAACGCCTTTGGAGTGCAAAGCTACTGCAACAGTTTTGCCTGCGCGCGCTTCAGCGAAAGCGGCCTTTCGCAGGGCCAATAAATCGGCGCTCATTTCTCGCGCCAAAAGCTCCATCAGGCCGGAACCGAACATATGGTTTGTGCCGCGCTCATTGGAAAATTGCGGGTCGACATTATCGAAATCAGCGCTTTCGGTGCCGCCAGATGTAAAGGCGTTGACGGTGAAATCTCCCGCGCCGCCCGATGCCGGGTTGTTGTGGCAGGAGGTGCAGGCATTGGCATCGGGCCCCGATGCCCGCTGAAACGCCACATCGCGCGCGTGTTTAAAATGCGTTGGAATGGTGGCCTGCGTGGCGCTTGGCCGCCCGGCACCATCGGCATTGGTGAATTTTGTGTCGAACAAACGTCGCCCGGCTTCGATCAAATCCGACAGATCAATTTGCGACAGTTTTCCCGATAGCTGTGATTGATCAACCAAAACATCAATTTGTGCCGGGTCGGCGGGGCTGCGTTCAACAAAAGTCACGGGATTTGCTGCTACGGGCGCAACGGATACACTAAGCAGCAGGGCTATGAGGCGTGGTCCAAAAATCATCGTGCCACCATGCGGTTGTCTTGAATGGGGAGTGACGCGAATTCGATCTGGTCGAGATCCGTCAGGGCTTTCATCATCAATCCTTTAAACACCGGCTCGCTCTCATCCTCATGGGTGAGGAATTTGGGCATGCCGTGGATTTTGTTCATTAGGCTGGCGGAAAGGGCCGACATCAGCTCGCTTTCCATGAAAGGAAAAGCGCGCGCGCCGGGGCCCATAATAACGATATGGCTGGGGTCATAGACCGTCATCAACCGGTTGAGACCGAGGCCAATGGCTTTGCCCGCAATGTTGAAGGCATGCAACGCGCTGCGGTCGCCTGAGCGCGCGCGGTCCAGCAATTGAGTGTATTGGTTGGGCGGCACGGCGGCGGCGGGCGGCGTTTTGTCGGGCACACCATAGGCGCTGCGCAGCACGCCATAATCTGCCGCATAGGCCTCAATACAGCCGCTGGTGCCACAACGGCACAGCGCGCCATCGGGAATATGAATCATGTGGCCAAATTCTGTGCCGGTGTTTTCCACGCCGCGCGGGTTGTTRTCCGGGTTTTCATTRTGAAACGAAATGCCCATGCCAACGGTCGAACCGATAAAAACGGTGGCGACATTTGCGGTCTCYAGCTCYGGAAAAAGCCGCCTTGTGCCTTCGGCCAGCATATGGCCGCGCTTGTAGAGCTTGAGCGGAAACTCAAAACGGTGGGCAATGACATCAGAAATATTATGGCCYGCAAGACCAACAACCGGCGACCATTGCAGCCCGGCAGCGGCGCGGTCCAAAATACCCTGAATGGAGGCGGCACCGCGRTAAATCCGGTTGGCGGCTTCGGGGGTTCGTTCCTGCATGCGCTCGATCAACTCGGCAATAAAATCGCTRGGAATCTGCTGCGCRAAACTTTCCGGGGTGAGGGGGCTTTCAATGCGATCCACCAAWGTGCCGCCATAATCCACAAGTGAGCAACGGGCGTGATTYACRTCAATTTCGATGAGAATCACATAGGCGGCAACGCGGCTAAARCCCATTTTAATGGCSGGGCGRCCWCGGCTTTTGCCTTTTTKMTTSTTGGYGCTTTCTTCCAGCTCCAACAAAATGGTCTGCTGTGCCATGTCGGCGGTGATGGTGGTGATGGAGGCGTGACTAAGCCCGGTTTCCTGCGCAATCTGAGTGCGCGACAACGGGCCAAGGCGTCTTATCGCATCCAGTACGAGGCCTCGGTTCTGCCGTTTAATCGTGTCCGTATCGCTAACCGCGCGCCGCACATGCACTCCTGATTTCAAAACGCCTTTTGAGACGCTACTCTTTACCAAAGACCTTGTAACTGGCTTTCCGCTTGGGGGGAATGATTTAATTCAAGGTCTGAAAATAAAGTTGACATGGCTTTAACAGATATGCCAGTTATTTTTTCGAGCGTTGAAATTAATGCTCTTGTGTGGCTGTGGTATGACACAGCACGTAACTTGGATGCGAATGGCTGAAAGCTCAGGAGAGTTTGCCAAGGCCGTTCGCCGGGAGGAACATTATGAAGAAATTTACAGTAGCGCTGCTTGGTGCTGCAGCTCTTATTGGTACAGCTGCGACATCTTTTGCAGCTGATATCGTTGTGGGTGTATCTTGGTCAAACTTTCAGGAAGAACGCTGGAAGACTGATGAAGGCGCAATCAAAGCGGCTCTCGAAGCTGCCGGTGCAAAATACATTTCCGCTGATGCACAGTCATCCGCTGAAAAACAGCTGACAGACGTTGAAAGCCTGATCGCACAGGGTGCRACTGCACTCATCGTGTTGGCTCAGGATTCCAGCGCTATTGGACCAGCAGTTCAAAAAGCCGTTGATGAAGGCATTCCTGTTGTGGGTTACGATCGCCTGATCGAAAATCCAGATGCATTCTACATCACCTTTGAYAACAAAGAAGTAGGCCGCATGCAGGCTCGCGCAGTGTTTGCTGCACAGCCAACAGGCAACTACGTGTTCATCAAAGGCTCTGCTTCTGATCCAAATGCTGACTTCCTGTTCTCTGGTCAGACCGAAGTTCTTGCTGAAGCGCTGGCTTCCGGTGCGATCAAGAACGTTGGCGAAGCCTATACAGATGGCTGGATTCCAGAAAACGCTCAGCGCAACATGGAACAGATCCTGACAGCTAACGACAATAAAGTGGATGCTGTTGTSGCTTCCAATGATGGTACTGCTGGCGGTGTTGTTGCGGCTCTTGCTGCACAGGGCATGGCTGGTTCCGTTCCTGTCTCCGGTCAGGATGGCGATCATGCTGCTCTGAACCGCGTTGCTCTTGGCACACAGACTGTGTCCGTGTGGAAAGATGCACGTGAGCTTGGCAAGAAAGCCGCTGAGATTGCTATTCAGCTTTCCGGTGGTGCTGACATGAGCGCCGTTAGTGGTTCCGTTATGTTTGATGGCGGACCAAAAGGCGTGAACATGCACTCCTTCTTCCTGGCTCCAATGCCTATCACACGTGACAACCTCAGTGCTGTTATCGATGCTGGTTGGGTTGCYAAGGATGTTGTTTGCCAGGGCGTTGCCGCTGGTTCAGTTGCAGCTTGTAACTAAGCCCAAACAACGTTTAAAGAAAATGAGTGTCGCCGCGCGAATGCAGCGACACTTCTTTTTATCGGCGCAACGCCGARGCGTAAGACGGCTTTTGGCCGCAACATAGAATTTTCAGGAAATTGACATGGCTGATACGCAGCAAATAGATGCCAATACTAAATCAAGTCCAACCCCAACTGGYGCYACAAAAAYKRCGGGTAATTTATTCCAGCAGTTTTTGAATGCGACAGAGCTGGACACCCGTCTGCTGGGCATGATCGGCGCGCTGGTGCTGGTYTGGATCGGYTTTGATATATTCTCCGGCGGTATCTTTCTGACACCGCGAAATCTTTGGAACCTKTCAGTWCARACSTCYTCSATTGCCGTWATGKCAACSGGCATGGTGCTGGTGATTGTSACCCGKMAYATCGATYTKTCCGTCGGCTCCRTTTTGGGCGTTGTTGGCATGGTGATGGCGGTGTTCCAAGCTGAAATYTTGCCGCAAATCATCGGKTTTGGCCATTGGGCCACATGGTTTATCACGCTKAGCCTTGGCCTTGTGCTGGGTGCCACCATTGGCGCGCTTCAGGGTGTGATCATCGCCTATCTTGGGGTGCCTGCCTTCATTGTCACGCTGGGCGGCTTGCTGGTGTGGCGCGGTGCTGCATGGTGGGCCACAAAAGGGCGCACGGTTGCGCCTATGGACGGTAATTTTGCCTTGATGGGCGGTGGTCCTATCGGCTCCATCGGGGCTACGGCAAGTTGGGCCGTKGCCATTGTCGTGTGCGTTGCCATTGTCTGGGCCATTTTCTCCGGGCGTAAMCARCGCAAGCGTTTYAACTTYCCGCTRCGYCCTGTATGGGCRGAAGCCACGCTYATTTCCATGGGTTGCGGCATTACCATTGGYGCYGTGTGGATTGCCAACTCCTATCCATGGCCARTACGTGTTGCGGCGCGCTAYGCCGAGGCCAATGGCATTGCTATTCCAGAGGGTGGCTTGTTCATCTCTCACGGCATCGCCATTCCGGTGCTTATCGCRCTTAGTGTRGGTGTRATAATGACGTTTGTKGCCCAGCGCCTGCGCTTTGGGCGCTATGTGTTTGCCATGGGCGGCAATCAGGAAGCRGCAGACCTTGCGGGCATTAATACGCGCCGGGTTACCGTGGTTGTCTTTACCATTATGGGCGCGCTTTGCGCCATTTCAGCGGCCATTTCCACCGCACGTCTTAACGCTGCGACAAATGCGCTTGGCACCTATTCGGAGCTGTATGTTATCGCCGCGGCCGTTATCGGTGGCACATCGCTATCTGGYGGYGTTGGCACMATTGCCGGGGCCATTATAGGTGCCTTGGTGATGCAATCCTTGCAATCAGGCATGGTTCTCATGGGCATTGATACGCCRTTGCAGAGCATCGTTGTGGGCGCAGTTCTTGTCTTCGCAGTGTACCTGGATACGCTGTACAGAAGCCGGGCTAAATAAGGAACGTGGACATGTTAGATAAAACCAGCCCACTTGTTGAAATGGAAGATATCTCGATCTCATTCGGTGGTATCCACGCGGTTGAGGATGCTTCCCTYGATCTGTATCCCGGCGAAGTTGTTGGCCTGCTTGGGCATAATGGTGCCGGCAAATCCACCYTGATCAAGGTATTGTCCGGTGCCTATCGCAGGGATTCAGGCANTATCCGCATCWATGGCRAGGAAGCCACYATCAACAATCCGCGCGATGCCAARRSTTACGGCATCGAGACRATTTATCAGACACTTGCGGTGGCTGATAATGTCGATGCRGCGGCCAATTTGTTTCTTGGTCGAGAATTACAAACCCCGTGGGGCACCTTGGATGATGTGGCCATGGAAGCGCGTGCCCGTGAAGTGATGGGGCGTCTCAACCCCAATTTTCAGCGCTTTAAAGATCCGGTTAAAAAGCTGTCGGGTGGTCAACGCCAGTCGGTYGCCATTGCCCGTGCCATTYTGTTCAACGCCCGYATWTTGGWGATGGATGAGCCRACSGCAGCGCTTGGKCCGCAAGAGACCGCTCAAGTGGGCGATCTCATCAAGCAATTGAAAACAGATGGTATCGGSATYTTCCTGATCAGCCATGACATTCACGATGTGTTTGATCTGGCAGACCGGGTGTGYGTGATGAAAAACGGCAAGATTGTCGGCACMGCRCGCACAGAAGAYGTCACCAAGGATGARGTGCTTGGCATGATCATTCTTGGCAAATGYCCWGAAGGCGCAACACCTGGYCCKGGCGCSATGGTAGACGCTTAAKTTARGGCCAATCAGCGAACGTGGCGGGTGCAAAACGCGCATCCGCCTGATCGCGCGCCTGAAGCATCTTTCGGTAACGCCCCGGCGGTATGCCGGTCAGGCGYTTGAAAAACTGGTTGAAATAGGCCGGTTCGCGAAACCCCAGACTATACGCCAATTGCTCAATCGACAGGCTGGARCGYTCCARCCCWCGGCTGGCCTCGCGCGCCACACGCTCATCAATCAATGCTTTTGGCGGTTTGCCCAAATCGCGGGTGCAAATCGCATGCAGCCGGTCGGGCGACATGCCAAGTTGATCGGCATAGGCGCTGACAGTCCAGTGCCGCCTAAAATTAGCCTCCAGCAATTGCCGAAAACGTTGCAGCCCGCGCGCATTGCTGCCAAGGCCGCCCATCTCTCTATCTGTAATGCCATAGGCGCGCATGATCGACACAAGCAATAGGCGCACATGGGCAACAATCATCATGTCAGAGCCCATCTGCGGCTGGTTTTCTTCTCGTTGAATATAGTTGAGCGTCGATGAAATTAGGCTTTTGAGGTTTTGTTGATGCTCAAGATTGATGCTCAGGGCGCGATTGAAAGTGGCGTGTAAATCCGCCGAAATCGAAAAATCGCCAATGGCGCGCAGCAGCGTTTCCTCGGGCAACAGCACAATCTCCACCGCCGTGCCTGCCTCCACCACCAAGCGCGCATTGCTGGCCTTGGGCACCCAGTGCAGCACCGGTGCCTGCAATGCGGTCTCGATACCGTCATTATGCAGCACGGCAGTACCATCCATCACGGTCAGCAATATGCTCTGATCGCCCGTCGCCAGTGGAAAGACGCGCCTTTGCAGCCCGCCGCGATGCAGCGAGATATGGACAGAATTTTGAGAATGTTCGTTCTGCAAAGGGTGTTTCCGCATGGAAGATTGGTATCTAAGGATACAATACCCAGAAAATCATAAAAAATAGCCAAATTATTATATTTTCTTCTGAGCGGAGCGCTTTAAGTTCAAAATGCGAGCAATGCGCAAGACTTGTCGAAAGACGAGCACATGCATTCCTCAACAAGAAATTCTGGGAGGGATGAATGTTCAATGCGGCGCTCTTCATCGATGGAGAGCAAGTATCAGCCAGTAATGACGCGACGTTTGAGCGGCTGGACCCGGTGTCCAGAGCCGTGGCAACGCGCGCATCTGCGGCCAGCATTGACGATGCCATAAGGGCAGTGAACAGCTGCGCCCGCGCTTTTCCCAACTGGTCACAAACCGCGCCCGTGCTGCGCCGTGACCTGCTCAACAAAGCCGCCGACATTTTAGAGCAGCGCCAAGATGATTTTATTGAGGCGATGATTGTTGAGACCGGCAGCACCCATGACTGGGGCATTTTTAACTGCCAGCTCGCCGCCCAGATTTTGCGCGAAGCCGCCTCGATGACAACATTGATTGCAGGGGAGGTCATTCCCGCCAACAGGCCCGGCACCATGGCCATGGCAACGCGGCAGGCCTGCGGTGTCGTGTTCTCGTTGGCCCCTTGGAACGCGCCGATTATTTTGGGCGTACGCAGCATCGCCATGCCCTTGGCCTGCGGCAATACGGTGGTGCTAAAAGCGTCGGAACTTTGCCCGCGCACGCATTCCTTGATTGGCGAAGTTTTCGCCGCTGCTGGTCTGCCCAAGGGCGCGCTCAACATCATTCATACCAGCCCGGAAGATGCGCCCGCCATCACGGAAGCTGCTATCAGCCATCCCGTGGTGCGCCGGGTCAATTTTACCGGCTCAACCCGTGTCGGGCGCATGATTGCCCAGACAGCGGCGCGTAACCTCAAACCCTGCCTGCTGGAGCTTGGTGGCAAAGCCCCGCTGATTATTCTGGCCGATGCCGATATTGATGCTGCGGTGGATGCCGCCGTCTTCGGTTCTTTCTTTCATCAAGGCCAAATCTGCATGGCCACTGAGCGGGTGATTGTCGAAAACGCCATCGCCGATGAGTTTGTCGAAAAGTTTGTCGCGCGCGCTGGTGCCATCGTCGCCATGGACCCGCGCCATGAAGATTGCAAATTGGGCGCGATGATTTCAGAACCCGCTGCACAGCGCATCAAAGGTCTTGTCAGCGACGCCGTGCTTAAAGGCGCGGAGCTGTTGACCGGCGGTCGGCAAGAAGGCGTTTTCGTCGATCCTATCGTGCTGGACCGGGTTACATCATCCATGCAGATTTACGAGGAAGAGTCTTTTGGGCCCGTTGCCTCCATCATTCGGGTGGCGGACCGCGAAGAGGCGATTTCGGTGGCCAATGACACGGAATACGGCTTGGCATCGGCCATTTTTAGCCGTGATGTGCAAGGCGCGCTGGAGCTGGCAAAACAGCTGGAAACCGGCATTTGTCACATTAACGGGCCCACAATTTACGACGAACCACAAATGCCCTTTGGCGGCGTAAAAGCCTCTGGCTATGGGCGGTTTGGCGGCAAAGCCGCGATAGAAGAATTTACCGAATTGCGGTGGATCACGATCCAATCAGGGCGTGGCAGCTATCCAATTTGAGTAAAATATTGGTTGAAACGGGAGGAAACTATGAAGAGAAGAACTTTGATTAAAACACTGGCGGCAAGTGCGCTGGCTGGTCTTATGCTTACCGGCGCAGGCTATGCCGAGGGCACCATTAAAATCGGTGCCAGTGCGGCCAAAACCGGCCCACTTGCTGGCGGGTCATCGGTCACTTATTGGCCTGCCATCCAGCTTTGGGTGCATGATGTTAATGAGCGCGGCGGCATTGATGTCGGCGGCACAAAAATGAAGGTCGAGCTGATTGAATATGATGATCGTACGTCTGCCGAAGACGCGATCAAAAACATTCAGCGTCTGGCCACGGTCGACAAGGTTGATTTCATCATTCCGCCTTATGGCACTGGCCTTAATCTGGCCGTTGCACCGCTGATTGCCAAGCATGGTTATCCGCAGATTTCCGTRACAGCGATCACYGATGGCGTCGATGATTTTGCGGCGCGYTGGCCCAACTCGTTCTGGACACTTGGCACATCCACCGCGCTGGCAACATCCATCGTCGATGTKCTCAAAGACATGCKYGATGCGGGCACCATCAACARCAARGTYGCYGTTGTGAAYGTGGCRGATGCGTTTGGTATCGAGCTGGCAAATGCKGGCAAGCCTGCGCTRGAAGCTGCCGGRTTTGAGATTGTCTATGACAGCTCCTATCCGCTGCAACAGCAGGATTTTGCGCCAATTATTGCTGGTGCGATGAAAGCAAAACCAGATTCCTTTATCGCCTTTTCTTATCCCGGCGATACATTTGGTCTAACCCAGCAGGCRACAATYGCCGATATGCCGGTCAAAGCCTATTATGTGGGTGTGGCCACCGCRTTCCCMGCGTTTTTGGGTGCCAATGGTGCYGCAGCTGAAGGCGTTTTGGGCGCTGGCGGTGTTAACTCCAACACCGATAAAATGCAGGCGTTTATTGCCCGYCATAAAACRGTTACCGACATTGCGCCGGATTACTGGGCAAGCCCCGTGCAATACGCCAGTCTTGAAGTTCTGGAGCAGGCCATTACCCGCGCTGGTTCCATCGACAAGCAAGGCGTGATCGACCAAATCCATAATGGTACGTTTGAAACCGTGATGGGTGAGTGGACTTTTGATGGCAACATCATCCGCAAATTCTGGACCGTTGGCCAATGGCAAAACGGCGTTTTCCAGGGTGTTGCATCCACGGGCGTTGGCGGCGAAAAAGCCCCAATGATCAAGCAGGGCTGGWAGTAGTYCCGCATTAACCACAAGGGCCATACGCGCTTTCGCGTATGGCCATCTAAGTGTATGACACYATTATGGATATTCTTGTAACTGGCATCGTTTTGGGCGGCACATATGCGCTGATCGCCGTGGGGCTAACCCTGCAATATGGCGTCTCKCGCATCATGAATCTGGCCAATGGCGAAAGCCTCGTTCTRGCCTGTTTYGGCGCGTTCTGGCTGTTCACCACATTTTCCATAAATCCSATGCTCGGCCTGCTGCTGATCGTRCCCGCTGCCTTTGTTCTAAAYTGGYTGATTTACCGCTATGCGCTGACRCCGCTKGTGCGCCGCGCCAARAACCGRGGSCAGCTWGAGGTCGATGGYATWTTGGCSACKTTTGGCCTGATGTTCATCTTTCAGGGCGTCATGCTGCTCAGCTTTGGCGGYCAGTATTTCAACTATAATTTCCTRTCCGTGCCGGTGGAAATMTTTGGYGCCAATTACGGCCTCAACCGCATTGTTGCGCTGGGCGCWGCGGTGGTTATTTGCGGCGCGCTGTATCTGTTTCTCAACCATACGCGCTATGGCACCGCCATTCGCGCCGTTGCGGTCGATCCCAAATCCGCCGGTCTTGTTGCCATCAATGTTCCGCGCGCGGCCGCTTTTGCCTTTGCGCTTGGCGGCGCGTTAACGGCGGCAAGTGGCACGCTGCTTTCCACATTCTATACGTTCAACGCCTCGATGGGCATCATCTTCACCATGAAGGCGCTGATCATCGTCATCATGGGCGGGGTGGGCGATGTTCGCGGTGCCATTTTGGCCGCTYTWYTGCTKGGYCTGGCCGAAACATTTGTCGCCACCGTCATTGATCCTGGCCTRACGATTGCCGCCACYTATGGCTTGTTCATTCTTGTGCTGYTGRTRCGCCCGCAAGGCATCTTTGGCAGGAAACCATCATGAGTTTTAACCTGTCTCAAGGYGAAAAACGCTGCGCTATCATTGCCGTGCTTGGCTTTGGCGCSTGCGCTTTGCTGCCGGTGTTTGATAGCGGGTTTTACCTCTCCATCGCCGTCAACATCGTCATGTATGTGGTGCTGTGCACGGCGTGGTCGCTGTTTTCCGGRCCAACRCATTATATMTCGCTGGCCACCGCCGCCTTTTTYGGCCTTGGCACCTATTCKGTGGCGCTGGGCATCGATACGTTGCCATTTCCGGTGCTGATCGCTATTGGCGCTTTGGCAGGCGGTACGCTTGCCGGGCTAGTGGGGCTGGCAACGCTGCGGCTATCCGGCGTTTATTTCGTCATTTTTACCCTTGGTCTTGCCGAGTTGATCCGCCAATTGGTGACCTGGGCGCAGACCAACTTTACCACTTCTGTCGGCCTCTATGTGTTTACGGACTTCACCGAGGCCCATATTTTCTGGATGCTTTTGGCCATGGCCGCGTTGGTCTATCTCACCGGCTGGCTGGTCAACCGCTCGCGCCTTGGTTTTGCCATGCGCATCATCGGCAACGACGAGACCGTGGCGCGCCATTCCGGCATTGATACGGCGCGTAGCAAGGTGATTTTGTTCATCATTTCAGGCATGTTCATTGCCATGGTCGGTGCCATTCTTGCGCCGCGCTATGCCTATATCGAGCCGCCATCGGCGTTTAACCCGATGATCTCGTTTCAGGTGGTCATTATGGCGCTGCTCGGCGGCACCAAAAAGCTGTGGGCTCCACTGCTGGGCGTTATCCCGTTCACCATTTTGTTCGATCAGATCTCCGCGAATTTCCCCAATCATACCAGCCTGCTAATGGGCGTTGCCTTCATGGCGATTGTTTATCTGCTGCCGCGCGGTTTTATTGGTCTGTGGGATGATTTATCGAAAAAACGCAAAGCTGCCGCTTCTGTAACGCAGGAGCAGGGCGCGTCATGAGCAAGCCAACCATTCTGCGTGTTGAGGTTTTGAGCAAAAATTTTGGCGGGCTAAAAGCCGTCAACAAGGTGAGCTTTGATGTGCGCGAAGGCGAGTTGATCGGGCTGATTGGCCCCAATGGTTCTGGCAAAACAACCATGCTCAATCTCATTTCAGGTGCGCTGAAACCAAGCGGCGGTGCCATTCAGCTGGATGGCGAGAACATCGCCGGGAAATCGGCCCATATCATCGCCCGCAAAGGTGTCGCCAGAACGTTTCAACTCGTGCGCATTTTGCCGACGCTGACCATCCGCGAAAACGTCATTGCAGGCGCTGTCTTCGGGCATGCCAGCCATTGGGGCGATGACGCCGACAGGCAGGCCGAAGAGTTGTTGCAAAAAGTTGGCCTTGCTGATCATGCCGATCTGCCCACCGCATCGCTGACCTATATCGATCAAAAACGGCTGGAGCTGGCTCGCGCGCTGGCATCCAATCCGCGCATTCTTTTGCTGGATGAGTGGCTCGCGGGCCTTAACCCCAGTGAGTTGCAAATCGGCATTTCACTCATTCGCGATCTCAGCAATGAGGGCCGCACTATTATTATGGTCGAGCACGTTATGGATGCCATTCGCTCGCTGTGCGACCGCTGCGTTGTGATGTCGAGCGGCGTTAAAATTGCTGATGGCGGGGTGGACGATGTGCTGTCCCAGCCAGATGTTATCAGCGCCTATCTTGGAGGTGACGATGATTAAAGTCTCCGACCTAACGCTATCCTACGGCGCGCACCGGGCGCTGGAAAATGTGTCACTGGAAGTGGATCGCGGTGAAATCTGCGTTATTCTGGGTGCCAATGGCGCGGGTAAAAGCTCGCTGCTCAAAGCTATTGCAGGCATGGAACCTACCACAAATGGCACGCGCATTGATGTCAACGGATTGAGTATTGTTGGCCTGTCGACGGACAAAATTGTTGAGACCGGATTGGCGTTGGTGCCTGAAGGGCGCGGTATTTTTGGCGACCTCACAGTAGCCGAAAATTTGAAGCTGGGTGCTTACGCCAAGCGCGCGCGGGCATCTGAAAAACAAAACTTGGATAAGATCTTACAGATTTTCCCAAAGCTGGCGGAGCGACGCACTCAAATTGCGCGCACCATGAGCGGCGGCGAGCAGCAAATGGTGGCGATTGGCCGTGCGCTGATGTCCAACCCGGATATTTTGATGCTGGACGAGCCATCGCTTGGCCTGTCGCCCTTGCTGACCAAAGAGCTTTTTAAATCCCTGCGCGATGTGCGCGATAGCGGTGTCGGCATTTTGCTGGTCGAGCAGAACGCCAAGCAAAGCCTGGCCATCGCCGATCGCGGTTATCTGATGGAAAACGGCCACATAACCGGGCAGGGGCCTGCGGCGCAACTGGCCAATGACCCGGCGGTACAAGCGGCCTATTTGGGCGGCGCTACACCAAAACAACAAACACCAATGGCTGGACTTTTAGAGGTGGAAGATATGGGCGAGACAAACACTCTGGGTATTGATGCTGCTGCATTGGCGGCGCGTGCGCACAAAATCCAAATTGGTTTTGTAAAAAGCCAACGCATCAAGAAAAAAGCCAAAAAAGCAACCCAAAAACTCAACGCTGGCAAAAAACCAAATTCAAAAAACAGGAAAAAGGCAAAGCTTGCCAAACACCTGAAAACAATCATTAAGGCGGCCAAAAAAGCCGCCAAAGCAAACGCAAAAATTTGAAATTTAGTATAGGAGGCTTCAATGGCTAAACTAATTGAAGGAATGTATATCGGCGGCACTTGGTCCGGCGCAAAGCAAACGTTTAAGGATCGCAACCCGTCCGATGGCAGCGTGTGGGCAAATGTGCCCGATGCGACTGCCAAGGATGCGCGCAAAGCCATTAAAGCTGCGCATGAGGCGTTTCCGGCTTGGGCCGAAATGCCGTTTAACAAGCGCTCGCATATTCTCATCAAAGCTGGCGAAATCTTTGAAAGCCGCCGAGAAGAAATCGCCGCTGCGGTTGTGGAAGAGGGCGGTGGCTGGTTCGGCAAGGCGATGTTTGAAACTGGTTACACAGCCGAGATTTTCCCCGCTGCTGCTGCTGCCAATTACGGCTCTATCGGCGATGTACTGCCATCTGAGTTCGGTAAATTATCGCTGGCCGTACGCCGCCCCATCGGCGTTGTCTCTGTCATCAGCCCATGGAATTTCCCACTGATCCTCACCGGTCGCGGCATGCTGTTTCCGTTGGTTGCGGGCAACACCATTGTGCTCAAACCATCTGAAGATACGCCGTATATTGGTGGCCTGCTATGGGCCGAAATATTTGAAGAAGCTGGTCTGCCAAAGGGCGTTCTCAATGTCGTCACCTGCTCGCGCGATCATGTTGCGGCAGTGGGCGATGAATTGGTGGAAAACCCACTGGTTAAAGGCATCAGCTTTACTGGCTCCACCCCCGTTGGCCGCCAGATTGCTGCCAAAGCCGGTGCGCATTTGAAAAAATGCTGTGTAGAGCTGGGTGGCAAAAACTCTTTGCTGGTACTGGATGATGCTGATCTTGAGCGCGCTACGCAGGCAGCAAATTTTGGTGCGTTTATGCATCAGGGCCAGATTTGCATGTCGATTGAGCGGGTTATCGTGCACGAAAAAATCTACGATGCGTTTATCGAGAAGTTTTTGCCGCGTGTGGCAAAGCTGAAAGTTGGCACGACAACGGATAAGGGCAATATTCTTGGCCCTGTCATCAACAACCGCGCTGCCAAACGCATCAAAAAGCAGTTTAAGGACGCCAAGAAGAAGGGCGCAAAA
>NVXB01000033.1 GCA_002746425.1 Hyphomicrobiales bacterium
CAAGCGCTCCGCATCGCGCTGCAAGGTTTCATCAGCAGGATTGAGTTTGGCCAGTAAAGTCTGGTTGAGACGTCCAACAGAGCTGTTGGACAGGCGGTAATAAACCCAGGACCCTTCAGGGAAGCGCTCAATAAGGTCCGCTTCCACCAGTAATTTTAGATGCCGCGATACGCGGGGCTGCGATTGGTTGAGAATTTGGGTCAAATCCTTGACCGTCAAATCGCCGCGCTTCAATAAAGCCAGCAATCTTAGCCGTGTTATTTCGCCAGCGCCGCGCAGGGCATCGACGAGATGGTCTAGGCTGATATCTTGTGGTTCACGCATTACAGGTCTCGATAAAGATATAAAGATATTTTTATATCCTTACATTAGATGGCGAGACATCACAAGGCAGAACGCACAATTTGGGCTATTTCACCCATATTGTGCGTCTATTGGTAAAGGCATTGCTAAATCAGCGAGTGGCGTCGCTGAGCAAGGTTAAGGTTCTATTGCGCCATAACCGCCAGCTGTTGGTGTGGTGACAATCACTGCCTCACCAGCCTTCAATATGGTCTGAGCGCAGCCATCCAGCTCTTCAACGGTGCCATCAAGCCTGCGCACATGGGTTGCGCCCACCTGGCCAGGTTCGCCGCCAGCAAGGCCGTGTGGCCGTATGGTGCGGTGGCTTGCCAAAATGGCGCAGTCCATTTCTTCCAAAAAGCGAATGGTGCGAATGGTGCCATCACCGGCATGCCATTTGCCCTTGCCGCCCGTGCCTTTGCGAATATGGAAATCTTCCAACAACACTGGAAAGCGGAATTCCAGAATTTCCGGATCGGTTAGCCGCGAGTTGGTCATATGCACATGCACGCCGGAGGTGCCGTTAAAGCCATTGCCAGCCGGGGAACCGGAGCAGATGGTCTCATAATACTGATAGACATCATTGCCAAAGGTCAGATTGTTCATCGAGCCTTGGGAGGCCGCCATAACGCCCAGCGCGCCAAACAGCGCGTTGGTCACATGCTGACTGGTTTCCACATTTCCGGCCACCACGGCGGCAGGGTAGGCGGGACGCAACATGCAATTATCGGGAATGATGATGTTAATCGGCTTTAGACAGCCCGCATTCATCGGGATATTGCCTTCCACCATCACGCGGAAGCAATAGAGGATCGCGGCGCGTGTTACCGGTTCTGGCGCGTTGAAATTGGTGGGCTGCACCTCGCTGGTGCCGGTGAAATCCACTGTGGCTTCGCGCTTGGCCTTGTCGACGGTGATTTTGACTTTGATGACGGCGCCCTGATCCGTTGGGTATTCAAACTCGCTGTCGCTGAGCACTTCGATCACGCGGCGCACGCTTTCTTCGGCATTGTCTTGCACATGGCGCATATAGGCCTGCACGACGGGCAGCGAGAATTGCGCCACCATTTTGGCCAGTTCTTGCATGCCTTTTTCATTGGCCGCGATTTGAGCTTTAAGATCAGCCACATTCTGCACAACGTTGCGCACCGGATAAGGGTGATCGGTCATCAACGTGACCAGCTCTTTTTCGCGAAATGCGCCCTGATCCACCAGTTTGAAATTGTCGAACAGCACGCCCTCTTCATTCACATTGGTGGCAAGCGGGGTCATGGAACCCGGCGCTGTGCCGCCAACATCGGCGTGATGGCCACGGCTGGCAACCCAGAAGCGAATGGTTTTGCCCTGCTCATCAAACACCGGTGTGCACACGGTAATGTCCGGCAAATGCGTGCCGCCATTATAAGGCGCGTTGAGCGCAAACACATCGCCGGGCTTAATGCGCCCTTCATTGAGGCGAATGATGGTCTCAACCGAGCGATCCATCGAACCCAGATGCACCGGCATATGCGGCGCATTGGCGATGAGGCTGCCATCGCCAGTAAACAGGGCGCAGGAGAAATCGAGCCGCTCTTTGATGTTGACCGAATAAGAGGTGTTTTGCAGCGTCACGCCCATTTGCTCGGCGATCGACATGAACAGATTGTTGAAGATTTCCAACAGGACAGGATCAGCGCCGCCACCACCTTCAGCGCTTGCATCGGTGCCGATAGCATAGCCGCGTTCCAGCTTTTGGGTGCGGGTCAGGATTACATGATTTTTGACATTTATCTGCGCGCTCCAGCCTGGCTCAATCATGATGGTCTGATGCGGCTCGACGATCAGCGCGGGGCCAGCGACCATGTTGCCGGGGCGCAGATCGGCACGTTTGAACACGCTGCTGGCTTCCAACGCGCCATGGGTATAGATGTCGGAAACACTCGTAGAGATGGTATTCTTGTTCTCCATCTCATGGTCCACTTCGGCGATTTTTGCACCGCCGCCAACGCCCTCAACTTCTAGCGATTCCACCACCAATTGCTTGTCTTCAAAGACAAAGCCAAATTGGCTTTTATGCGCGGCTTCAAACGCATTTCGCATGGTTTGATGGTCAGCCAGGGCAATGGCAATGGTGCTGTCTGTGCCGTCATAACGGATATGGGCGGAGCTGTTGATGGTGGTGTCGCGGGCTTCCACGCCCTGCACGATAAGTTCAGATCGCACGCGACCTTCAAGTTGTTTCTGAACGCCTTCAAGTTCTGATTCAGAATCCGCTGTTAACTCTATGGCAATGGTTTTATTGCGGTTTGTGCGGATGTCGGCAAGGCCCATTCCGTAAGCAGACAAAATACCGGAGAAGGGGTGGATGATAACTTTTTCCATGCCAAGCGTATCGGCAATGTCGCAAGCATGCTGTCCGCCCGCGCCGCCAAAGCAGGTCAGGGCGTAATCGGACACATCATAACCGCGTTGCACTGAGATTTTCTTAATGGCATTGGCCATGTTCTCAACAGCGATTTGCAAGAAGCCTTCTGCGATATCTTCAGCGCTGCGGGTGTCGCCAATATCTTGTGCCAAAGCCTCAAATTTTTGCCGCACAACATCTACATCCAGAGGTAGATTGGCGTCCTCGCCAAAAATGGCCGGGAAGTTTTCCGGGCGCAGTTTTCCGAGCATGACATTGGCATCTGTAACCGTCAGCGGTCCGCCGCGGCGGTAGCATGCCGGGCCAGGATTTGCCCCGGCACTATCAGGCCCAACCTGAAAACGACCCTTGTCATAATGCAAAATGGAACCGCCACCGGCGGCCACCGTATGGATCATCATCATCGGCGCGCGCATGCGCACACCA
Organism: Hyphomicrobiales bacterium; assembly: GCA_002746425.1. Lineage (GTDB taxonomy): Bacteria > Pseudomonadota > Alphaproteobacteria > Rhizobiales. Next base: position 3,173 of record NVXB01000033.1, read on the forward strand.
GCGACTTCTGTTTCAAAGGCGCGCTCGAAGTGGCCATTATAATGCGACACATCGGTGGAGGTGCCGCCCATGTCAAAGCCGATAATCTTGTCAAAACCAGCTAAAGCGGAGGTTTCCACTGCGCCAACCACGCCGCCAGCAGGGCCGGAGAGTATGGCGTCTTTGCCCTGAAACAGATCAGCGGCGGTTAAACCACCGGAGGATTGCATGAACATCAACCTTGTGCCGCTGTCCTGCACGTTCAATTCGCTGGCAACTTGCTCCACATATCGGCGCAAAATGGGGGAAAGATAGGCATCAACCACGGTGGTATCGCCGCGCCCGACCAGTTTCATCAAGGGGGATACGTTGTGGCTGACAGAAATTTGCGGAAAGCCAATATCGCGCGCAATTTTGGCCAGTTCTTCTTCGTGCTCGGTTACGCGCCAGGCATGCATCAGCACAATCGCGACAGAGCGAATGCCATCATCAAACGCGGCTTGCAGGCCACTTTGAGCGGCAGCTTTATCAAGTGGAGTCTCGATTGTGCCATCGGCGCGCACACGCTCGATAACCTCAACGACTTGCTCGTAAAGCAGTTCTGGCTTGATGATTTCCTGCGCAAAAATATCAGGGCGGGCCTGATAGCCAATCTCCAGCGCATCACGAAAACCCTTGGTAATGACCAAAAGCGTACGCTCGCCCTTGCGCTCCAGCAGCGCATTGGTGGCAACCGTTGTGCCCATTTTAACGGCATCAATACTGCCGGAGGGGATGGGATCGGTCTTGCCAAGGCCCATCAGATCACGAATGCCCTGAATGGCGGCATCGCGGTATTGTTCCGGGTTTTCAGACAGCAATTTATGGGCTTTTAACTCGCCTTCAGGCGTACGCGCGACGATATCGGTGAAGGTGCCACCACGATCAATCCAAAAGTCCCATTTTGCTTGTTCAGACATGATTATCCGATCCTTTTACCAATATGCGGTCAAAATCCTCTTCTTGCATTGGCAGGCCTTTGGTTCTGAGTAAACAGCTTTTTTGCCAGATTGGTTGTGGAGTCATTTTGGTGCCATTTGGGAGATTGGGCCACGGCGTAGATTAACCTTTGGTCATTTCCAGCCACAATTGCCATGCAGGCGTTTGCGCGGTGATAAAAATGATCTAAACACGGCGCATGAGTATTTTCGAAACATTGCAAGACTGGGTTGAAAGCGGTGTTGCCGCTGGCGGTGCCTTTTTGGACCGCGTGACTCAGGCTATTGCTGGTCTGTCAGACCCAAAAGCGCGGCGTCAGGCGGCGTTTTCTATCGCCATGATTGCGCTGTCGGCGAAGATGGCCAAGGCCGATGGCGTTGTCACCACCGATGAAATCGAAGCGTTTCGCGATTTGTTTGAAATACCGCAGGCCGAGCAGGTTAATGTCGCCCGGCTGTTCAATCTGGCCAAGCAGGATATTGCGGGTTTCGAAGCTTACGCTGGTAAAATTGCCAAGCTGTATGAGGATGAAGACCCGCAAACGTTGGAAGATGTGATGGACGGGTTGTTCCACATCGCCAAGGCCGATGGTGTTTTGCACAAGTATGAGCGCGAATATCTGGTGCGGGTGTCAGAAATTTTCGGTTTTAGCGCGCAGGCTTATGAAACCATTGAGCTACGCCATATTGATAAGGGCGAGGGCGACCCTTACCGCATTCTTGGCGTGGCCAGTGATGCCAGCTTTGAAGACATCAAAAAGACCTACCGCAAAAAAGTGGCTGAGTTCCACCCCGACCGTATGATTGCGCGCGGTGTGCCGCCAGAATTTATGTCCATCGCCAATGACCGGATGGCCGCCATCAACAATGCCTGGGAACACATTCAGAAAATGCAGCGTGCATGAGTGAGCTGGCATTGAAAAAGGCAAATTTTACCGGCGCTGAACTTGCGCCATCGGCTAATTTTGGGCCGCGTGTGGATGATGCCGCCATCGATATTTTGATCTTGCATTACACCGGCATGCCCGATGATGATCAGGCGCAGGCGTGGCTGCAAAGCGAGCAATCGCAGGTTTCATCGCATTATTTTGTGCATGAGGATGGCCGTGTCGTGCAGCTTGTGGCTGAAACAGCGCGCGCTTGGCACGCTGGTCGCTCGGCTTGGAAGAACAATATTGATATAAATTCTAGCTCTATCGGTATTGAAATTGCCAATCCTGGGCATGAACATGGCTATCGGGCTTTTCCAGATGAGCAAATCTTGGCAGTTATCGCGCTTTGCCAGGATATTCTAGCGCGCCAAAGCATCGAGCCGGAACGGGTTTTAGCGCATTCCGATATCGCGCCCTTGCGCAAGGAAGATCCGGGTGAGCTGTTCCCGTGGCAGCAACTGGCGCAAGCGGGTATTGGCCATTATTTGCCGCCCGTAGACATTGCCGATGGGCGCTATTTTCAGGTTGGGGATGAGGGCGAGCCAGTGGCGGCCCTGCAAGCCATGTTTGGATTGTATGGCTATGACTGCCCGCAAACCGGGCAATTTGATGCGCAAATGAAGGCTGTGGTGGTCGCGTTTCAACGACACTTTCGGCCTTTGCGGGTTGATGGCATTGCAGATCAGTCGACCATAGCCAGCCTGCATCAATTGCTTCAGGCTCTGCCATATATCGGCTGATCTATTTCGTAAATGCCCTGCCGTTTTAGGCCGTGCGTTCAAACAGCGACTGTATTTCTTCGCTCATGCTTCTGCCGCCGGGCGGTTTTCCTTCATTATAGGCGCGCAGTTTTAGCAAGATTTCCTCAGGCACCTGGCGCACAACATGCCCATCATCCTGATCTGTCGCTTTGAAGACAAAGGTTGAGCTGCCCTCGTCCAGCTCAAAAGAGCGGTCCAGTTCAGGCGGCTCGATGAAATTTTTGGCGCCGCTTCCCTCTTGTTGGTTGGTTTGCGCTTGCTGTTGCCGTTCCACGCGTTGGTCGGTCTGGCGAACATCAACATTTTGGGCCGCCGTATCTGCCTGCACCGATTTTGCGCCTGATTGTTGCGTTTCAATCGGGCTTACGGCTTCTCGCTCCGGGGCCCGTGCACGCGGTTCGCTCTGTGGCGGGGGCTGGGGCGCGCCTGCCAAACTTGCGGTGACATCCATAATCATAAACTCCCAAGGTACAGTTTGTGAAAGGGGCAGAAAAACTGCTCCGACTTGCAACAAACCTACAGGTCAGGATTTAGGATAGGGTCGAGTTTAGTACTCAAATGAGATTTAAAGTTGAGGTGAATTTGATTCAGGCTTGAATATTCTCGGCAGAGTTGTGTTAACCCTAGGTCAGAACCGGGCTGAATACRGCCTCAATAGCCCNTATCGAYAGCAATGCCGCGTTGCACRGTGCCAGAGCATGTTGGYMTTTGCCCGTTTGCRCCATAGGCGCTGGTTTTRCGCGGACCATTAATCGTGTCCGAAACYTTCTTGATGATTTTGCCCGAAATATCTCGCGCTATTTCCAGCGCCTTCAAATTATCTTCCAAAAGCGTGTGAAATTTCTTCAGCGTGTGGGACAGCGTATCGCGCTCGCYTTCGCCCACCTTGGCAATMGCATCCTGAAAGCGGGTGATGAGCTGCATYTTRTTGGTTTGCAGATCGGAGGATTCTTTGAATTTTCCAGCGCGSACGAACTTTGTTTCAGCAACCAGCAAATCACTGAGCTGATCCAGYAAYTGGCTCATGCCACTATCTGGCTCAACAAGCGGGGCGGTGATTGTCTGGCTCGCAAATGTCTGGGTCATTGGTTTGCATTCTCCTGCATACGCAGCAATTCATCGTAAATCTGGTTGGCGACACCAATGCCGCCGCTTTCGCTGATCGATTTGGCAAATTGCTCAACCTGAAGGCCGCGCCATGTTTCGGTGGCTTCGCCGCTAAAGGGGTCGTTTTCGCCCAGGCCTTTAAAGGCTGATGCCAGCATGACGTTCAAAAACACGGCCTCGAACTCTTCAGCCTTGGCGCGCAAGYGAGCGTTCATGGCRTCGCTTTGCGGTTTTGCAACGCTYTGTGAGTTGTCCAARGGAAGRGCTGTACGCGGCGTAATKGCAGCGGCGRCATCAACCATTACATCACCTCAATTTCTGCCTGCAGAGCGCCAGCGGCCTTAATGGCCTGCAAAATCGAAATCATATCGCGCGGGCCAATGCCCAGCATGTTCAGGCCATTGACCAGTTCTTGCAGCGAAACACCGGACTGAATGACCGCAAGATTAACCGGTTCCTCTTCACCAAACCTAATTTCGGTGTTGGGCACAATGGTGGTCTCGCCGTTGCTAAATGGCGCTGGCTGGGAAACCTGCGCAAATTCGCTGACCATGACGGTCAAATTACCTTGCGCCACGGCGACGGTAGATACCTGCACCTCGCGGCCCATGACAATAACGCCGGTGTCTTCATCAATCACGACCTTGGCCGGCAGGTCAGGCTCGACCAGCAATTGCTCAATATCGGTGATGAGATCGACAATGTTGCCATCAAAGTTCTTTGGCAAATACAGTTGAACAGTGGCGGGGTCTTTTGGTTCTGCAACAGGCGAGCCCATCAGATCATTAATCGCCAATGCAATGCGGCGCGAGGTGGTGAAATCGGGGTTGCGCAAGGCAATGCGCAGCGTATCCAGCGCCGCCAGATCAAAACCCAGCTCGCGCTCTACCAATGCACCATTGGAAATGCGCGCTGAGGTTGGCACACCGCGCGTCACCGTTGCACCATCGCCCTGGACGGTAAACCCGCCAACGGCGAGCGAACCCTGCGCGATAGCATAGGTCTCGCCATCAGCGCCCATCAGCGGTGTGACCAATAGAGTGCCGCCCTGAAGGCTGCTGGCATCGCCCATGGCGCTTACCGTTACATCTATGCGGGTGCCCGGTGTTGCAAAGGGCGGCAGATTGCTGGTGACCATGACAGCCGCCACATTGGTGGTGCGCAAATCTTCTGGAACGGTGTTAACGCCCATGCGCTCCAACATCGATTGCAGGCTTTGGCGGGTGAAAGGAGAGTTATTGAGCGCATCGCCAGTGCCGTTAAGCCCGACGACCAACCCGTAACCGATCAACTGATTCTCTCGAACGCCCTCGAAGTCGGCAATGTCTTTGATTCGCGATGTGGCAGATGCTGACCCCAAAAACAGCGCCATACATAATGCAAGTATCGACATAAACAGGAATACCCGGACCCAAATACCCTCATCAGGCAGGGCCCAGGAGCTCTCACGCTCAAGATTTTCGCTTTGCTGGCTCATTTCACCGAATCCTATTGATTCTTTTACTATTGGTTAATCATAAGTGTTAAAAATACTTAACAAGTTGCTAATAGGAGGTTTCGATGCGCATCGACGGTTACGGACAAATCGGCTCAACACGTGCGAAAACCAAGGCTAAAGGGTCTGGCAAGGCCGGGGCTTCGTTCTCGGTARGCAAGGGTGGCGGCGCTTCAAATRCTTCCGCAGCGGCGGGGCCAAGCTCTGTYCAGCACGCAATGACRCTTGATTCGCTTTTGGCCCTGCAAGGTGCCTTTGAGGAACCAAGCTCGCGYCARCAGGCGATGTCGGTTGGCCGCGCCATGYTGGATGATTTGGCGGAATTGCAGGCTTCTGTGTTGGGCGGCGACAGCGGCACGGCAGCGTTGATGCGCTTGAAAGACCAATTGCAGGATAGAACCCCTACAGGTGAAGAAAAACTCGATTTAATCCTGCGAGAAATCAATTTAAGAGCCCGCGTGGAATTGGCAAAACGCGCATAATTTGCTCAAAACACGCTTTAGCCTGAAAAATAGTTCTAAATGTCAGTGCTTTAAGAGATTTATGAAAATTTCTTAACACACGTCATTAGTCGGTTGTTTATTGAACAACCTATGGCTATATTCCGCATCAATTCAGTTTGTTGAGTGGGTTCCTCGTATGTCCGCAGTTGCAGATGTAGATTACCGTCCTTCCGAGGATGAGCCATTTATGGGCGAGCAGCATTTGGTCTATTATAAGTCCAGGCTGGAAGAGTGGAAGCTGGAGATTTTGCGCGAGAGTCAGTCGACTCTCGAAGAATTGCAAAATACCAATAACAATCATGCAGATGTTGCAGATMGGGCTTCTTCGGAAACYGATCGGGCGATTGAGCTTCGAGCGCGGGATCGTCAGCGTAARCTGATTTYCAAAATCGACTCGGCGTTGTTGCGCATTGTCGAAAAGACGTATGGTTATTGCGAAGAGTCCGGCGAGAAAATTTCACTCAAACGTCTTGATGCACGCCCTATAGCGACCCTGTCTTTAGAAGCGCAAGAGCGTCACGAGCGCCGCGAAAAAGTTTACAGAGACGATTAATCTGCTGCGCTTTCATTTTTGAAAGGCATTTATGGACGATTCCCTGCGAGATAATCTCTACGCCGACCCTCGGCTGGCCCAGTTTTATGACTTGGCCAATAAATGGGCTCCTGATTTTGATTTTTGCACCGCTTTGGCGGCCAATGCCACCTCTGTGCTGGATTTGGGCTGTGGCACCGGCGAGCTTACAGCTGCTCTTGCGCCGGGACGCCGGGTGGTTGGTATCGACCCCGCTGCCGCTATGCTGGATGTGGCAAGGGCGCGACCCGGCGGCGATAAGGCAACATGGGTTGAAGGCGATGCGCGCCATGTACGGCTGGACGAAAAATTCGATCTGATTGTGTTAACGGGCCATACATTTCAGGTGTTTTTAACCGACGCTGATCAAAGCGCCTTGCTGGCAACCATTGCCGCACACCTTGCGCCCGAAGGCCGCTTTATATTTGATAGCCGCAACCCATACTTTTCCAATAATAAAGAACAGGGCAAAGAGCAGACCATGCACAAAATTGTGCACCCGAAATGGGGTGAGGTCGATGCATGGTGCATTTCAATCTACGATGAAAACACTGGCATTTTGAACTATCGCAATTGTTTCCAACCCGATGGGCAAGAGGCGATAGAGGCAGAGCTGGAATACATCCGCTATAGCCCAAAAGATCATCTGGAACGCCTCATCTCAGATGCCGGCTTGTGTGTGGATGAATGGTTTGGCGATTGGCAGGGCAACGCCAACGATGCCAAATCACGGGAAATCATTCCGCTGGGAAAACTTGCATGAGTATCTGCCGCCAAGCGGCTTTTGTGCCATTTATTTGAGGAACAATCATGCCAGCCATCAATTTGTCTGAGAAACTAAAACTGTTTTCCGAGCATTGGTCACCGAAAACCGTTACGAAATTCAACGGTCATGATGTGATGGTTGTGAAAGTGCAGGGCGAATTCAATTGGCATTCTCATGATGATACCGATGATTTTTTCATGGTGCTGGACGGTGAAATCACCATTGAAATGCGCGATGGCGATGTCACCTTGAAGGCGGGTGAATTATTCGTCGTGCCCAAAGGTGTTGAACATCGGCCCATTGCCAAAAATGAAGCCCATCTTTTGCTCATCGAGCCTTCGGGAACACCCAATACGGGCGATCCTGAAACAGCCGCACGCAAGCAGGAAATCTAGCTTTCATGGCCGCTTGCTTAATCCCGGCTGGCTGGTAAGCTGATTTCTCCTATCCATGTGCGGCTAGGGTTCCGTTGCTTTTGCAAGCTGGACCGAGCGCCGTTATGAGCCGTGTACGGCAGACACCCGAGGACGAAAAACCCAGAGGGAGTGGAAAAGGCGCGTTGAAGCGCGTCTTCACTCTAGCCAATTGGGGTCATGATGACTGTACTTGGATTTGCTCTCGTCCTTACCGCTGCGTTTTGCCACGCAACATGGAATTTCTTCGTCAAACGCATCGATGGCGGGCCAGAACTTGTCTGGCTGTTCTCCATCATTTCGGTGGCGATGTATCTGCCCGTTGCGCTTTATATTTTGATCACTGAAAGACCGGTTTTCGGACCTTTGGAGCTTGCCTTCATTGTTGTTAGCTCTGCCTTGCATCTTTGCTATTTTTTGCTTTTGCAAAGGGGGTATCGCGTTGGTGATCTGTCGCTTGTCTACCCCACGGCGCGCGCGACGGGGCCGTTTCTTTCCACCATTTTTGCTGTGTTGTTTCTGGGTGAGACGATAACAAGCCAAACCCTGTTGGGTGCCGTTGCCGTTATTTTTGGTGTTGTTTGCCTGACGGGCGGTTTCAAGCGCGGTGCGAAAAAGCTTACGGCTTCGCTTGGGTTTGGCCTTGGCGCTGGCTTGTTGATCGGCAGCTACACCGCATGGGATGCCTATGCCGTGTCGGTGCTGCTAATTCCCCCTTTACTGCTGGATTATGCCTCCAGCCTTGGGCGCGCAATTGTATTGGCGCCCGTGGCAATGCGGCGCATGGGTTTGGTGCGGGGTTACTGGCGTGAGCACCGTATGGGCGTGCTGGCCATCGCCTTCTTCAATCCGCTGGCGTATATTCTCGTTCTATATGCGCTGACATTCACGCCCGTTGTCTATGTCGCGCCAACGCGCGAAATCAGTGTGCTGCTGACGGTGTTGCTGGGTAGTCTGTTGCTGGGCGAGGGCGATCTTAAACGCCGGCTCGGTTGGGCCTGTTTGATTTTGTGCGGTGTGGTGCTTCTGGCAACGGGGTAGGGCGCTTTATACCGTTGTGACCAGTGGCCGCTCTGGCACGTTCCATTCAAACAACACGAGATGCCACAGGCCGGGCGCTTTGCGCGAAGGGTCAATCAGCCCATGGGCACCCATCTTTCGTAGTTGGTTGGCAACGTGCCAAGAGGGCGGCGTTTCTCCGCGCCCAACGGCTTCTTGCCATGGGCTAGAAACGTCATCGACATTAATCCCGGCAAGGCGGCATGCCTTCGTATCTCGCAGATCAAAGATATGGCTCGCAACCACACCCAGTTCCACCATGGTGCGTTGGGGCGTGTGTGCATGCGTATGGCTGAGCATGGCGGCTTCTACACCCTGCTTGGTTGGGCTTAAATAAAGTGTCTTTTGATCTTGGGCAGAATATCTGCCCGGCTGAATCGATCCATCAAGCACTTGCGCCACATAATTGGCATCAATAGAGCGATAAAACCGGCCCTTTAGCGATATAAATGGGCCGCCCGGGTCGGGCGTGAGCTCAATGTTCATGGTTGTGGTCATGCCCATGATTACGACCATGATTCGCGAGTGCGCCCAAATCCTCGGCCGATTTACACTCTTTCCAGGCTTGCGTCAGAATAAGCTGAGCGGAGCGCAAAAACAGGCCAGCCATGATAATCGCCACCAGTAAATCGGGCCAGGCCGACGCTGTATACCACACCGCGACACTGGCAATCATCACCGCCACATTGCCAATCGCATCATTGCGCGAACACAGCCACACGGAGCGCACATTGGCATCGCCATCCTTGTAGCGCATCAGCAACAGCACGCTGGCCAGATTTGCCGCCAGCGCCAGCACGCCAATCAACCCCATGATTTGCGCCTGAGGAACACCCAGAACGAACACCTGATAGGCCGTGGACCCAAAAACCCAAAGCCCCATGCCAAGCAGACTAAAGCCCTTTAGCAGCGCCGCTGTTGAGCGGGTTTTGAGGCTCATGCCGATCACCGCAAGGCTTAAACCATAGGTCAGTGCATCGCCCAAAAAGTCCAGCGCATCGGCTTGTAAGGCTTGGGAGCCAGCCAGTTTACCTGCCGCCATTTCCACGAAAAACATGATCGCATTGATGGCAATGACCAGCCACAACACCGCTTTGTAGCGGTTATCGACGCCATCAAACACCGGATTACCGGAGCAACCGCAAGCTGGTGCGTCGGCGCTATCGTGCGCGTGCGAATGAGATGCATTTTCCACTGAATTGATTYCCTTGAATCTTCWTGTAYCCAATATATAATCCCTCTAGTAACTAGAGCTTCAAGAGGTAATTTTGTGTTCTCAATTGGCGAGCTGTCCCGCGAGACGGGTGTGAAAATTCCGACCATCCGTTATTACGAACAAATGGCGTTGATTGATGCGCCRGAACGCTCGCARGGCAATCAGCGGCGCTATAGCCAGGAAGGYTTGCARCGGCTCTCTTTCATCAAGCATTCCAGAGAYTTRGGSTTTTCAATTGAARACATTCGCGAGCTGCTGGAACTGCGACARCACCCCGATAGTCCGTGCGAYAAYGCCCATGGCATYGCAGCGCGCCATCTGTCAGACATCCGCGCCAAAATCACAAAATTGCGGCGGTTGGAAACGCAGCTAAGGCGTATTGCCAAATGCCATGCCTGTTCAGTGGCGGAATGCGTCGTCATCGAGACTTTGGCCGATCACAGCCTTTGTTCCATGGAACACTAACGAGTAAAAAATATGTTTCTTAATGCCGCGATTATTCTGGCTGTTCTCATCACRGCCCTGCTGCTTTGGTTGCCACGCCTGCACCGCAACATCACATGGCGGGCGATGATTACGCCGCTGGCWTCSATCATYGGCAGYGGTTTTTTGGTGCTGGGSCCCATTCTTGATGCGGCMTACGGCAAATAYGCRCCGCTGGTGATGGGCGCGCTGTGCCTTGGCGCTTATTTATACGGTGCTGCCATTCGCTACAATATGCGTACGATTGGAGCGGAGGGTCTGGTCGCACCCATCCTCAAAGGCCATGCCCGCGGCAAAATAGTGCGCAAGTTAGAAACCACAGCTTCGTGGTCGCTGGGCTTCGCCTACATTATTTCGGTTGCCTATTACCTCAATTTGTTTGGCGTTTTTGCCGTCAGCCTGACCGATGTCAACGATCCGGTAAACGCCAAATTGCTGACCAGCGCGGTCTTCGTCATTATTGTTTTTGTCGGTTGGACGCGGGGTTTTAAATCGCTGGAAGCGATGGAATATGTGTCGGTCACGCTCAAACTGGCGATTATTGCCGGGCTGTTGGTGGGCCTTGGTATTTATGTGTTTGGCAAGGCCATTGATGGGGAGCTGATTTTTAACCCGGCAGAACAAACCGGTTGGGCCGCCATCACACTGGCCTTTGGCCTGATCGTGACGGTGCAGGGGTTTGAGACCTCTCGCTATCTTGGCGAGGAGTATGATCTTAAAACGCGGCTGCGCTCCATGCAGTGGGCGCAGTGGACCTCTACCGCGATCTACATGCTCTATATCCTGCTGCTCACCTACACCTTTTCGCGCGGCGAGTTGGAGCTGTCTGAGACAGCCATTGTTGATATGATGGCCGTGGTCGCGCCCATTTTGCCGGTGTTGCTGGTGGGCGCTGCCTTGGCGGCGCAATTCAGCGCGGCGGTGGCCGATACCAGCGGTTCTGGTGGCCTGATTGCCGAGCTGACCGCCAACCGCCTCAGCCCGCGCGTTGGCTACGCGATCCTTGCAGCCGTTGGCCTTGTGCTGACATGGACCTCTGGCGTGTTCGAAATCATCAGTTACGCTTCACGCGCTTTTGCGGTTTATTACTCACTTCAAGCATGGATTGCATCGGTAACGGCATGGCGGAATGACAATATGTGGCGCTGCGGCGGATTTGCGATTTTAGCGATAAGCGGTGTCATGATCGTGCTGTTTGGCCAGGCGCTGGAGGGGTAGCTGATGGCAACCAACCCCTTATGTATCCGCCAATAAATCCGCATACGCCCCTTCAACCAAATCATTATCCTCAATGCCTAGCTTTTGCATGAGGTCGCGGGCCTCGTTTTCTCCAGCTTGCGTGTTCTCATTGTCGTCAAGCATGACCTCAAGTTCCATAAAATCACCAAGGCCTTCAACATTGTCGACGTGGATTCTTGTGCGCCCTACAAGGTACAGCAAGCGCGTTTTGCGCACGATAATGGCCTCTCCATAGGCTGCGCCAAGCACGGATCGCAACTCGTAAGGCCGGTCGGTTTCAACGATTTGATACGTGCAGGTTTTGGGGCCGCTTGTATCATCGCGCTGGTAGAATATCAGCTCACCAGATGAGGGCGAAAGTATCCGAAGTTTGAGTCGGCCCTGTGCGACCGGGAAGAATATATCCTCTTGCTTGATCTGCTCCGGCAAATGACCGCAGAGCTGCTCCGCGATCCGCTTGACACTATCAAGCTGGTGAATTTTTGCCTTAATTTCAATGTTTCGTGCCATCTAAAACCTCAAACTAACGCACCAGATGCAGCCCGGCATATTCCACGCCGGCCACGCTGAAGCGGCTACAGGACAGTTCTACACATTCGTTGATGCCCCAACCACTGCCAAAACTTTGCGCATATTGGAGCAGTTCCAAAACCATGTGAGGCCATTCACTTGCATGAATTTTCAGCGTCGCATTTACCTCAAACCCGCCTTTGTAATACGACGAAAGTTCAATGATCTGTATCTCGACAAGCTTTTGGAAACGCAGCAGTATTTTCTGGGCGCTGGCTTGAGTGTTTGCCGTCAAAATGAGCCTTAATTGGGCGTGCGACATATTTGATCATACCAATACAGTGCGGTTACACTAGGATCATAACATACAGAATGCATGCGCAGGTTTGGCTATTGAAGGCCAAAAATCCTGTTTGTTTTTAATCTGATCGTTTTAAAATAGGTGAAATTTGAATCCCTTTCGCATAAAAACGATTTATCTGATATACTTGATAACAACCGCAATATGTGGATTTTCGCATGCTGCCAGAACGTAACATTGTTGATCGATATCTGACCAAGATATTTCTTTCGCGGGATTTTGCGACAAGCAAGCGCCTACAGCGATTACTGCGATATATTGTGGACGCGATGATGTCTGGCAATGAAGAGTTGATCAAGGGCTATACCATTGCGCTTGATGTGTTTGACCGGCCAACATCTTTCGATCCCAATCTGGATTCTATTGTGCGCGTGCAGGCGGGCCGACTGAGGAAAGCTCTCAAGAATTACTACAACAATGCCGGCAGCTCCGATCTCCTGCGCTTTTCGCTTCCAAAGGGCGGCTATCGAATTATGTTCGAGCACATCGAAGTGCCAGTGGACCCGGACCCTGACCCTGACTGGGAGCTGGATGAGCTTGAGAATGCTCCAAAGCCGAGCAAGGTCGAAACAGGCCAAAAAATATCAGTTGCTGTGCTGCCCTTCACCTTTTTAAGCCAGAGCAGAGACACCGCAGCATTGGCCGATGGCCTTGCGGATGAAATCATCTCTTTATTGGCGCGTAATGAGGCCATGTCTGTCGCCTCACGTCATTCCAGTTTTCGCTTTAGGGAGCCCACCGATTTGCGCCAGATCGGCGCTCAGCTGGGCGCGCGCTATTTGGTGGATGGCGGCATACGCCGCGCCGGTGATCATGTGCGGGTAAATGTTTATCTCGTTGATTCTATTACCGGAATTAACATATGGAATCATAGGTTTGACTGTGATTTAGAGGGGCCGTTTGCCTTGCCAGACAAGCTGGCAATTAAAATTGTGATGGCATTGCGGATGCAGCTTTATTTGGCTGCAAAGCGGGATATTCAGCATAAGAAGAATGGAGAAAAAACCTCCTGGGAAGTGTTCCTGCAATCCACCTGGATGCCGGATGAAACCACTTTTAGTCTGGAACATGAAAAGGCACATATTGCCCAGGCGCAGTCGCTGCTTGACCGTGATCCAAAATCGGGCAAAGCGCATTCCATTTTGGCCGATAAACTGTCCTATTTGTGCAATCTTGATCCCTTGTTTGATACAGCGGATAACCGAAAAGCGGCAAAACACCATGCGCGCCTTGCCCTGGATCTGGAGCCGCGAAATTCCGATGTGACCTTTAATGTCTCCATGCATTACTGGCATGTCGGTGATATTTTCAGAAGCGTTAGCGCTGCCAAACGCACGCTGGAACTGGAACCGCACCACCTGATTGAAGCGTTTTTGATCAGGGCAATTCCCTATTCCTGCACCGCTGTGCCAGATGCCGTGCTTGAAGAGCTTATCGCCGCAGACAGTGATTTGCCCCAGGATATTATGGAACGCTGGGTTACGCTGAGCTGGATTGGTTTGATGTATCTTAACAACGGCTCTTATCAGGAAGCCGCTGATTTTGGCTGGCGGGCGCGCGCCGTTTTTAGTGCGCGCTCACCCGAAACCACCATTTGGCTGTGCTGTGCACTTGTGCAGTTGGGGGATGTGGAGGCCGCGCAAGAGCTGATTGAAAACGCCATGGAATATTGGCCAACGCTGAGTTTGCACCATTATGCAGATGTTGTTGTGCCGCGCCATTACGTTGGTTGTGGCCTTTTGGCTCGGATTCAAAGCGATTTTCGCACGCTGGCGCGCGTTGTAAAAACCCATTCTGATTACAACTCGCCCAAACCCAAATTCATGATGATCAGGGGTGGCAAGGATTAAGGCTAGTGTGAATTCAGCCTCCCTATTGCGTTCATCTGTCTTGATCTCAACTCCTGGGCCATGGACTTAAGTGAGCGTTTGTGTTTCTGAATTAGGGCTGGGGGGCGTATGCACCCCCCTTTTTAACGATGAGGCCCTGTCATGACGCAAATTGAAAAAGCTCACTATTTTGCATCGCTGCACAAGGCGGGCGATCCGTTGATACTTTACAATATCTGGGATGCAGGAAGTGCGCAGGTTATTGAAAAGGCGGGCGCAAATGCGTTGGCCACAGGCAGTTGGTCTGTTGCCGCCGCGCAGGGTTATGCCGATGGTGAGGCCTTGCCGTTGGACTTTTTGGTGCAAATTGCCGCGCGTATTGCCGCCAGTGTTGATGTGCCGCTCAGCATAGATTTTGAGGGTGGCTATGGCGTTGCAACGGATGTTTTGGTGCGCAATGTTGCCCGAATTATTGAAACTGGTGCTATTGGCATCAATTTTGAAGATCAGGTCGTTGGCGGCGAGGGATTGCACCCACCCGATGTACAGGCCAACCGCATTGAAGCTGCCCGTTTAACTGGCGAACATGCTCATATGCCGCTGTTCATCAACGCCAGAACAGACCTGTTTTTAAAAGAAAAAGATGTAACCAAACATGCCAGTTTGATGCCGCAGGCAAAGAGTCGGGCAAAGCTGTACCAACAAGCCGGGGCCAATGGATATTTTGTGCCAGGCCTTGTTGACCAAAGCCTGATTGCTGAAATGTGTGCTTCAACAGATTTGCCGGTCAATGTTTTGAAGAAAGACACTTCTCCATCCCTTGCGCAACTGGCAGCGGCAGGCGTTGCCCGCATCAGCTATGGGCCATGCCCCTATTTTGCTGCGATGGAAGATTTGAAGAATCGTTTTATGGGGCTTGCGTGAGGCAGGTTTGAACAAGAAATGTTCTTCAGAGGTTTTTTACAAATCCCTGAAGAACTGAAGTGGGTGATTACCACTGATTTGGGTCTGCCTTCTTACTTAAGAGTGCACAGGCCCTCAACATGCAATTCGGACATGACTTCTTTGTCAGCCACGGGGTCACACATTAGCGGGATATTTTCGTCGCATATCGCTTCGCACGAACTGATCGCAGCACGTTGAAACTGTCCACAAGTCTCATCGGTCGGGTCCCARTTGCAATCATTCTGGCTTTCATGAAAGCAAGCGTTGTAACAGGCATCCAGCCCCGCAGCTTCGCAGCAGGTGGGTAATATTTCTTGTGCCCAACCGGCGGAAACCATGATTGCAAGCGATAARGCGCTTGCAGTAACCGTGCTAGATACTTTCATTTCAATTCTATTTTCCGGTGCTTCATGATTATTGGCACCCTGATCTGATAAACTGGTCGATTGCATTCATATATTCGTCATTCAACTGACCATCTATAGGGCCGTTATACAGCCCACGATTGCTCAAATAACCAAGCTTCATGGTATGTTGCATAGCGTTAGCCGAYCGTTTGAAATCGTCGAAGGCAGTATCCTGCTTGCCAGTTTGACAATTGACTACACCTCTTTCGGCAAAAGCAGCTTGCACCTGATCATTATTGAAGCTGTCGCGATTATTAATGATATCAGTGCAGGCCTCCAACCGCTCACCTGGACCTCCGGTGTGACAGGCTCTAACTGCCTCTTCATTTGCCATTGCTGGYAGCGAGGTCATGACAAGGCTGCCGATGAGTACAATAATCTTTTTCATTTACGTGTCTTTCTTAGAGGGCCTGACCCCAATTGGTTTCAGACCTTGGTTATCCAGCACCCCTGAATAGCTTTGTTACYATAYGKWAATAGTRTAAAWTRACTAGGTAATTATGCTAGTTATGATTTRAGGCATAAGTTTGAAATTGSACCAGGCCTGCTTGGAGARAGATGCGTTATGCAAAAAATATTTWCGGCCATATTCGTCGTTGTAAGTCTGGGTGTTTCGCCCTTGTTGGCATTTGACCCTGTTCAACTGCAACAGCTTAAAGATACCGGGAATTGTCCTGACTGCAATCTGACTGAGGCCAATTTGAAAGGCATGGATTTGAAGGGTGCTGATTTGAGCGGKGCYTATTTCATCAGTGCGCAGCTCAACGGTGCCGACCTATCTGGTGCCAATCTGCGSGGTGCTAATTTTTWTGCTGCCAATCTAAGCGATGCAAACCTTACAGGTGCAAAATTGATGGGKGCCAAGATGTGGGGYACTAATTTGCGCGATGCGGATTTGTCSAACGCAGATTTCWCMTAYTCAGGTTACCGTACGTGGCGCAATAGRRSCTCTGTTTTGGGCACYGAAATTGTAAATGCKAACGCGCAAAATGCCAAATTTACCAAGGCCAAGTTTGAGGCCGCAAAATTTAACAACACAGACTTTACCGGTGCCGATATGCGCTCAGTCACCGTTGATAATGTTGACTTTACTGGCGCAATTTTTACGGGTGTTGATAGGTCAGGTGCCATTCTTATCGATTATAAACCCCAAACAGCCGGCGAGATTCGCACCAGGTCTTGGTGCGACGTATCCAAATGTGATTGATCTGATGATGGCGTAAAATCCACAAACTAATTCTAGCCAGCACTCTCCAGTCAACCAGCCGTCATCCCAAGACTTGATCTTGGGATGACGAAACGGAGAAGTGTTGGCCGTGATGTTGCGAGCCCCAATGTTGAAGCCCTAATATTTTAGGTTGCGCGTTGGTGTCCTCCAAAAGTATTTCCCGGCGGCCCGCGTCAGAGTGCTAAAATTTATAGCAATTGATTCCAACAAGCGCGCAACATGCTGCCGCGTGAAAATACCATCAGGATATGCGCCCAATGAAGTGCCTCGCAATTTCCGGTAGCGTTCGAAAAGGCTCAACCAATACCGCCTTGTTGGAAGCCGTGGCCCGGCTTGCGGCACCCGATATCGACATCACCTTATATGATGGCATTCAGAGCTTGCCCATTTTCTCACCGGATTTGGGTGATGAGAATACGCCGCAAATTGTATTGGATTTTGCCGCGCAGGTCGGGGAGGCCGATGGGTTGATTTTTTCCAGTCCAGAATATGTCCATTCGCTGCCCGGAGGCTTGAAAAATGCCATCGACTGGCTGGTCCCAAGATTGGAACTGGTCGACAAACCCGTGGCGCTGATTCATGCCTCTCACCGGGGCGATTTGATGCTCGATACTCTGCGCGATGTGCTGCAAACAGTTACTGGTAATTATGACGAGGAAAATTTCCTTAGATTTAACTTGATGAACCTGTCGCCACCGGAAATTTTTGAAACCCTGTCAAAACCAGATAATGCCGATCAGATTCGACAATTCYTGAATCGGYTAAATTGTTATATTCAACAACGTAAAAACCCGCAAAAAGCGGGTTTTTAGCTAACTTCRCACCAKTGGAGATGAAGGGGTTATGAACCCCTGTCATTTTTCCTTAGAAGGGCAAAATAATGTCCATCACTTGCTGGCCATATCTGGGCTGCTGCATATCGGTGATTTGACCGCGTCCGCCATAGGAAATCCGGGCTTCTGCAATCTTCTCGGACGGAATTGTGTTGCTGGCAGAAATATCCACGGGACGRATGACACCAGCAACAATCAACTCACGCACCTCAAAATTGACCCTAACCTCTTGTTTTCCTTCAATAACCATGTTGCCGTTTGGCAAAACCTGGGTCACAACCGCAGAGACTTTGGTGTTTAATTGCTCAGAACGGTTTACCGAACCACTGCCSGTGGAGGTGCTGCCGCCATTCAARTCAATGCTTCCTGATGGTGTGACGTCGCCGGGCACCAATTTGCTAAAGATGTTGCCCATGACATTACCCACAGCGCCAGAAGCGCCCATATTCTGYGTGCCGTTCCGGGACCGCTCCGTCGTATTAGCAATGGTAGCATTGTCAGTGATGCTGACCAGCACGGTCACCAGATCACCGATTTTCTTGGCACGTTGGTCGGCAAAAAATGCCCGGCGGCCATCCTGCCATAGCGAATTGGGGCTGTAGGATGCCAAAGTTGCCGTTGGCATTGGCATTTGAACCGGGCGGTAACCCATTTGGGTGGTCGGGTCTTCAATGGCCGAAAGYGCTGGRGCTTGGCCGATTTGCGCCAGTTTGTCCGCTGCGCCACAGGCACCAAGGGTACCAGCAAGCAGGAATAATGTTACGAATGATTTCCARTTGCCAATCATTGTGCTGCCTCGTAAGTGTTTGTTATGCCTGCAAATTTTTTCCCAAAATGGTGGCTGTCAGGTAATCTCACCTGGCCGCGACCGATGACTATCGCATCAATTGTACGTTTGGATTGAGAGTTGATAACGCTGATCGTGTCGCCCAGTGCGCCGTCCTCCACCGCACGGCCCTGGGCTGAAATTCTCAGCCGACCGCTTTGCAGTGAGATAACAACACGGTCATTGCGCGAGATAAGGGTTGGTGAGCGTACATCACTGGCGGAAAGGGGCACACCGGCCCGCATGGCACGCCGCGCTTCAAAGCCAATGAGCTCGCTTGCTAACGCAACCTCAAGACGCCGGACCCGCGATAATGGCAGCCGTGAAATCTCGATATCGCCGCGCTTGATCACTTCGCCGCGTCTAATTTGCCGTGTTAATACAGCAACTTGTGYCATTGCCCTTGCWGTACCRCGTAGCCGCTGCTTTTGCTCACGGTTGCCCTGATCAATMACCAGYAAYACRTCAAAKCGGCTAAGGCCGCCYTGGCTGGCAAGKGGSGTGCTGAGGTTAAGTGATACGATGCGCAGCGGCGTTGGCGACAGCTCATCWGCYGGAATAGCCCAGATTGGATCGCTGTAATTGATATCAATATCGATGGCATTTGCGATTGTCAGGCGRCTGGCAATCTGMGTTTGCARCAGWGCTGTTATGTCTTCGGCAGTAATCATAATGGCGGAGCGGGTTACCTCAACCTGYTGGATACCCGCCAGATCAAGCTTGGAAAGGCCYGCCCGMGCGGCAGCRAGCGCCACAACATTTGCATCRACCCGTCCGCTCTTGCCCAAATCCGGGGAGCGGAACACYGCGGTCTCAGAATGCATGCCTGCATCAATAAACAAATCACCCAGTGTGATGATTTCTGATGCGACAACGACCAAGGGTTTYARGGTTGCAATGGGCGTTTCGGCCCGCGCCATGCTGAAGGAAACCAGCGAGGCAAGGGTYGCGATGAGCARACTAATGAGACAATAAATGATTTTCATTTCAAAGCCTTAACGTAGATTWGCTGTTGCGGAGAGCATGTCATCTGCGGCTTTAATGACACGGGAGTTCATCTCRTAGGCGCGYTGTGCRGCGATCAGATCRGAGATYTGGGTCACGGCATTTACGTTGGCCATTTCAAGATGTGATTGCAGCAAGGARCCGTAYCCACTATCGGCTGGRTTGCCCGATTGTGCGGTGCCACTGGCGGCAGTTTCGAGATATAAATTGTCCCCRATGGCTTCCAGGCCCACCTTATTGGTGAAGCGTGCCAGAGGAATTTGCCCAAGTGWTGTCGGGCTTGTATCTGTGCCGAGATAGGCCTGCACCGATCCTTGMGCRTTGATGGMAATGCCGCGYGCATCATCAGGAACGGTAATGCCGCCGCCAAGCGAATAGCCATCGGCATTGACGATTGTTCCRGTGGCATCTCGCTGGAATGAACCATCGCGGGTATARGCCGTGCGTCCATCGGGCAGTTGKATAGTAAAGAAACCCTCGCCCCKRATCGCGATATCAAATTCACGCTCGGTCGATTCCAGACCGCCCTGGGACATAACCCTTGGGGTGCCTGCTGTTTTAACACCTGAGCCAATCTGAACACCTGCAGGCACCATTGTACCGGCATCGGATGTCTGGGTGCCAACGCGGCGAATGTTCTGATACAGCAAATCCTGGAAATCTGCCCGGCTACGTTTAAAGCCGCTGGTGCGCATATTCGCAATATTATTGGAGATGACCTCAACATTGAGTTCCTGTGCCATCATTCCGGTGGCTGCGATACTAAGAGCTTTCATTTACATATCTCCTGCGGCCACTTAAGCCGTCAACGAACCGAGTTTTTGGATAGCACTTCTGCGCATGTCATCCATACGTTTCATCATATTCGCGAGTGACTCGTAAGCACGTGTTACTTCAATCATTTCAGTAACTTCAACGACGCCGCGCACGTTGGAATTTTCCAATGCCCCGTGGGTGAAGCGGGCTTGAACCTGGTTGGCATTCTCRCCGTCAAACATGCTGGAGCCGGCGCGRGTTAACATTTGAGGGCTGTCAAACTCCACTGCCATCAATTTGCCTTTGGTGCCGTTGTTGCTGGACACSGTTSCATCCAATGCGAAGAAGATATCCACATCATCTGCCGAGAACCGAATCGGCCCGCCTTCGCCAAGCACTGCGTGACCTTCACTGGTCACCAGCATGCCTTCATTATCGAGCTGGAAAGAACCGTTCTTGGTGTATTTCTCACCTTGATCTGTCGCGATGACAAAAAAGGCATCCTCGCTGATGGTCACATCCAGTGGCGCATCAGTTAGCGTGGTCGGACCCATCGAAAAGTCAGTCATTGTGCCCCTGTCCCATACATAAGAAAGCGTATGGTCGCCGCGCTGGAACGTGCTGGCCTCTGCAACAGGCATTAGATATTCGGAAAACAGTGTCCGCTCTGCCTTGAAGCCCTTTGTGCTGATATTTGCCAGATTGTTGGCAATCACGTCCATTTGCCTGCGCAATGCAGATTGGCGAGACAAACCTATGAGTTCAGCATTTTCCATGTGGCCCGCCCCCTTCGCGGATATTCATCTTTTGTTAAGCGAATATCGTGCCAAMATAAAAATRTAATAAAATCAGTGCGTTACAGTTTWYAGGAGAAAAAAGMCCGGCAATTTAGTGCATGTTGCAAATTGAAGTGGGCAAATTCTGCCGAGTAAGGCCAAACGTTAATCTCTTGTTAACGATTAATTACGCATAAACAACATGAATGAATTCAGGGGTATTGCTATGAGCGATGCAGCGACAGCCGATGAGCTGGAAAATGATGAGGAAGACACCGGCAAGGGTGGTGGCCTCAAAAAAATATTGATGATTGCCGTACCGGTTGTGTTGCTGCTTGGCGGCGGCGGTGCAGCCTTTATGCTCGGTCTATTCGGTGGTGGTTCCTCCGGCGGTGTTGACGCACCAGCGCCCCCTAAAAGGGTGTATTTTATGGATTTGCCAGAACTGACCGTTAACTTGTCATCTGTTGAGCAGCGTGCACAATATTTGAAATTGTCAGTTTCTCTGGAAGTGTCAAATGAGGCAACGATTGGCATTATTGAGCCATTCCTGCCGCGCGTTTTGGATGCATTTCAGGTTTATCTACGAGAAGTTCGCACGTCTGATCTTGAGGGATCTGCTGGTGTGTTCTTGCTAAAGGAAGAGCTTCAACGCCGTATTGAGCTTGCAATCCACCCTGCCAAAATTGATGACATCCTCTTTAAGGAGATCCTGATCCAGTAGGGTCTGATGTAATATATGGAAGATGAACTCGACGAAGATAGCAACGACGATCTGTTAGCCGATTGGGGCTCGGCTATGGAAGAGCAGGGCGCCGGTGATGCCGACGACATGGCTGCCCAATGGGCGGCTATGATCGATGACGGCGAAGATGACGAAGGTGGCCAGCGCGGCGCAGAACGGGTGCTCAATCAGGAGGAGATCGATAATCTTCTTGGTTTTTCCCCAGATGATGCCGTGCTTGGTGAGCAGAACGGCATTCGTGCGCTAATCAATTCGGCACTGGTTTCATATGAACGCCTGCCAATGCTGGAGATTGTGTTTGATCGCCTGGTGCGGCTCACAACCTCAAGCATGCGCAGCTTCACCTCAGACAACGTGGAAGTGTCGCTGGACTCAATCTCATCTGTGCGGTTTGATGATTATCTGAACTCCATTCCGCTCCCGGCCATCATCTCGGTCTTCAAGGCTGTAGAATGGGATAATTTCGGATTGATTACGGTTGATTCCAACCTGATTTATTCAATCATAGATTCCCTGCTCGGCGGTGGCCGAGGCATGCAATCCATTCGCGTGGAGGGCCGCCCCTACACAACCATTGAAATGAACCTTGTCCGCCGAATGATTGAACTCATTTTGGTCGATGCGGAGGCTGCTTTTAAGCCCTTAACACCAATTAAGTTACAACTGGATCGCTTGGAAACCAACCCGCGTTTCGCTGCGATTACACGGCCTAACAACGCAGCTATTCTGGTTGAGCTTCGGGTTGATATGGAGGATCGTGGCGGGCGAATTGAGATATTGTTGCCTTATGCCACCATCGAACCAATTCGCAATCTGCTTTTGCAGATGTTTATGGGTGAGAAATTTGGCCGCGACGATATCTGGGAAAGCCATTTAGCAACAGAGATTTATGCGGCTGAAGTTGAGATTGATGCGGTACTGGTTGAACAGGAAATGCCGTTGAAAGAAGTGCTGGCTCTGGAACCAGGGCACACAATTATGTTTGATATTTCTCCCCAAGATTCGGTAACGATTAAATGCGGCCAGACAAACCTCACCGAGGGCGTTATGGGGCGGATTGATGATGCAATATCTTTGAAGATTGTTCGAAGTCTGAAAACACCAAACATGTCACTGGCCGCATTTGAAGATGCTGCCCAAACCAATTCGGAAGCTGGATAAACAATGACAAGTATAGCCGTGGATATTTTGGTGTGCATTTTGCTGGTCGTCACGATTGGCTACTGTTCTGTTTTGAACCGACGCCTGAAAAGACTTCGGGATGAAGAGAGCATTATGCGTGCGACAGTTCAGGAGATGGTGAACACATCGGCCTTGGCTGACAGAGCTCTTAAAGATTTGAGGACGATGGCTGAAACCACAGATGCCACCCTTCATTCGAGAATAATTGAGGCTGAGAAGCTTGCTAAATATCTTGCCGGGTTCACACCTTCAAACGCCCCCAGTGTTGAGCCGGCGGTAATGCAGCCAGCCATTCCTGAGCCTCATATTGGACATGAATTGGCAAACACTATTCCGTCTCAGGGACGGGGAAACAGCCCCATTTTTGCTAATTTGCGCGCATCGGCACAGCGGCTGTCTGCCAGGGCCCCACAATGAAGGAGTTTCGCCTGCTTCCAATGTTGATGTTGGCGTGTACAGCATTGTTGGCACTCAAGCTTTTGGGCTTGGTGCAAACGCCCAACTCAACCTGGCAACAAATTGCGGGAATGGGGACACTTTTTGCTCAAGATGCAGAAAGTGCTTCACGTGAAATGGGCACCGCGCCTAATACTGGAGTTGGAGCGACACGGACAGAGCTTTCAATATTGCAGAGCTTGCGCAACCGGCGGGAAGAATTGGCAGCACGCGAGGAATCCCTGCAATTACGCGAAAACCTAATAGCRGCTGCWGAGGATCGRTTAGAGAGCAGGATTTCTCAAYTRGAGGTTCTTGAGGCGCGGTTGCAGGCTGCAGCAGATGCGGAGTTGGATGCACGTAAAGAGGAACTGCAAGGTCTCGTCACCATGTATGAAACCATGAAGGCCAAGGAAGCAGCGCGTATATTTGATCGYTTGCCCATGGATGTTTTACTGGATGTGGTGAACGCAATGAATCCGCGTAAAATGGCGTCTGTCATGGCAAAGATGAGCCCAGAATCTGCRCAACGYTTAACTGGAGARTTGGCCAGAAGYGGACGCCGYACCAAAGAGTCTGGYCTTAATCARYTACCCAAAATTGGCGGYTARTTTRCGAYCARYTRCAMWGCTGRYYGGKTGCACTTTGTAACCACTCCTTAATACAAATAATCGTATAATTTCCAGTGATTTAGTGGATTARTATCACTTAAGAGTTAGCTGGAATGCAAATTATCAAAAAAATACTGGTGCAAAGCTTCATTTTTGTGCCGTTGATTCTTTCAGCATTGGCAGGATTTGCCGATGCCTTACCTGCGAGCATAACCTCTGCACAAGAAGACGGTTATGGCAGGATGGTGATTACATTTAAGGGAGAGAATTTAATCCCTCCCTACACCAGCACGTCATCAAATAACGTTTTAGTTTTGGAATTTGAAAGCTCCATTCAGGCTAATATCGATAGCGTTGCCGTAAATTTGCGCAAGTATATTGGTGTTGCCCGGCGTGATCCAGATGGCCGCGGCCTGAGGTTTTCGTTAACTCGCGGAACACGCATCAATCTCAAAGAGGCAGGCGAAAAGCTGTTTGTAGATTTTTTGCCCAGTAATTGGCAGGGCCTCCCTCCTGCATTGCCGGAAGATGTAGTTCGAGCATTGGCTGAAAGAGCGGAACGTGCGTTCAAAGCCGCTAGAGCTGCAGAAGAGGCTAATCAGGGCGGGAAGCTACGTCCTAGAATTGCATTACGGGTTGGCCGTCATCCAACCTTTACCAGGTTTTCATTTGCATGGAATGTGGCTTTCAATGCTGCTTTTGTGCGTGATGGGCAAAATGTTGCGATCAATTTTGATCAACTGGCTCCGCTGGATTTGTCGGCTATCATGGCAGACCTTCCAAAGGGAATTGAGCATGCAGAAAGTTTTGAGTTAGATGGAAAGCTCAACGTTGTTCTGGCTGTATCAGATGAGGCAAATATTCGGGCGTTTCGTGATGGTGATGTATACGTAATTGACGTTACAGCTCCTCGCGAGCAGTCAGAAGTCTTCACGATACCCGATAGTGCCGGTAGAAAGAGTACAACAATTCTTGGCGGTGACTTAACCCAAGGCATGCCGAAAGCACCAAGTGGCGCGCGGCAGGTTACTCAGGCAAATGGCGTTTTAACCAAACAAGTACAGCAGGAAATGCAGACGGCCGTTGGTGCGAATTCGGGTCAAGCTACCGTAATGAGAAGTTTGGCAGAGTTTATGCTCGAGCCAGATAATTATGCGGAAGGTGGCGCTGGTGGCGCTGGCGTGGGGGCTGAGGTCAACACCGCCAAGCAGACACCTATGGCGGAAAAATCTGAAGCGCTTCCCAAACCTGTTCCTGAAGCAAATGCGGCTGCAAATGCGGGTAAGGCCAAATCCAAACTGCTCGTGGACGCTCGTTTAAACGATAATGCCGCCAGTTTTACTTTTCCCTATCAAGAAAATATTTCGGCAGCACTGTTTCGCCGAGGAAATTCAATATGGATGATTTTTGACAGCGCATTGCCGTTAGAACTCAGCCTTGCCCGTGCAGTAGCAACCGGGCTTAATGCCCAACTCCTCGAAGTGTCCATTCCTGGTGCCACCGCGATAAGGATGGTTTTGCCACAGCCATATTTTACACAGCTATTAAAACGCGAAACAGGATGGATGGTAACTGTCGGCGATACTCTTTTTGAACCGGGCAATGCTCTTGTCCTCAAATCAGTGGTCGACCAAGCAGGTAAAGCTCAAATCAAAGCCCATTTACCAGCAACGGGTGCTATACATCGTGTACCAGATATTTTTGCTGGTGATGTTATGTTTGTTGTCACCAGCTTCGGGCCACCTCTGGGCCTTATTCGAGATCAGCGTTTTACCGAATTGCAGTTTTTTGCAAGTGCGCACGGACTTGCGGGACATGCCTATGTTGATGATTTAAGCATTACCCCAAAGGGCGAYCATTTGCTGATTGGACGTGAACAGGGCCTTGCTTTGTCATCAAAAGATTCATCGCGTGGGTTTAAGATGCGGGTTTCTCTTCTTGATGAAAAATCGGGCAATAGTGAGAGGAAAATCCTAGCAGAGCGGCTTTTTGAATCTTCGGTAGAACCYGGCACAGAATTTTTGCGCGTATCCAGCCAATTGTCACGAAAAATCACTTTTGCTCCTGAAGATGAGAGAGCGGCGGTTAGACTAGATGTGGCGCGYTTYTACCTTGCTAACGGAATGCCACATGAAGCCAATGGTATGTTGAAGCTTGCTTTCATTGAAGATCCCAGAATAGCAAACAAACCAGAAATCATGCTGCTGCAAGCGGCGGCATTGACCCTTGCACAACGCCCCAAAGATGCTTGGAAAGTGYTGTCWCATCCACGTTTGGTTGACGATGCCGATGGCGCTTTCTGGAAGACCATGGCGGCAAATGATAAGATGGATTGGGAAGCGGCATATGGCGCATCCAAGCGCGGCCGGGCAGTGTTAGGTGCCTATCCMGAGCAGGTGCAACACAGGTTCTTGTTGTCGGGYGCTCGGTCCGCACTGGAATATAATGAYCGAGCCTATTCAGATAGCTTGCTCTCAGAAATCAATCCGGCAACCTTATCTCAAAAACACTTGGGTAATTATCTTGTATTGCGTGGAAGGATTTCAAAAGAGGCTGGAGATAATGAACAGGCAATACGGTCTTGGGGACAGGCGAAAGACCTTGGTTTGAGATCCGTRTCGGCGGAAGCGGATATGCTGATTYTGACCCATCAGGCCGCAGAAGGCTCATTGAGTAGGGATGAGTTGGTTAAGGAATTATCCGGTTTAAGTTTGCGTTGGCGCGGCGATGAAATTGAGCTCCGTAGCCTGCGTTTACTATCTGAACTCTATGCCGAAAATGGGCAATATCGCGAATCGTTCCAAGCGATGAAAATGGCTGTATTAGTGGATCAGGGATCAGATACAACACGGGCACTACAAGATGATATCAGCAGTCGGTTTGATGATTTGTTTCTGCATGGCGGAGCATCAGCGTTGGAACCAGTGGAAGCACTAGCGCTGTATTATGATTTCCGCGAATTGACTCCTATTGGYCCCAAAGGGGATGAGATGGTGAGAAAAYTGGCATCKCGGTTAATTGATGTGGATTTGTTGGCCCARGCAACCGAGTTGCTGGCTCACCAGGTAGACAATCGTTTRCGTGGTACTGCCCGTGCACAAATTGCTGCGGATTTAGCCTTTGTGCAAATCCTGAATGGGGAACCAAACYTMGCGCTTCAGGCTATTCAGCGTACAMGGCAGGCACAATTGCCGTCKCTTCTTGATCGTCAGCGACGYCTGCTGGAGGCAAAGGCTTTGGCGGATACAGGTAAGCCGGAACTTGCAGTTTCACTCTTGGGCAGCCTTGTGGGCTCCGATGTGGACCGCTTGGTCGCTGACATCTATTGGGACTCAAAATCATGGCAGAAGGCAGCGGAATCGTACGAGTTAGTTGCAGGCAGTTTGTGGAACGAGCCTGGCCCRCTTGAACCWATGGAACGTCTTGATGTCCTGAAAGCWGGCATAGGGTATTCGCTTGCTGAAGATGAATTAGGTTTGCAACGCCTTAGAAGTCATTTYGCYGCMAAAATGGGCGATACCGATGATGCATCTGCTTTTGATGTGGTGACATCTCCACTCGATCAACATGGATTTGAATTCCGGTCAGTATCGCGCCAGTTAACCGAGGCAGATACAATGCGGTCTTTCCTGTCAGACTACCGCCGCCGYTACTTGGCTCCAGCTGACGTTGCGCAGGCTGGACGACCCAATGCGAATAACAATCCAGCAGAAGCTGCACGCCAAAACGGTGATGGCTTAGCCGTTGACGGAGCTGTTTAAYAWCCTGCTTAKGCTYGGMTMTTCTCAGGCAYGGTACGCWRGTTYATAAAGCTTCTRGTYTARCCRGATGGATTTACAGTTAAGAAACTTTGAACCAGCGAACCAGCCAGCAAGCTCCAGCCATCCACCAATACGAAGAATATCAGCTTAAACGGTAGCGAAATRACGACCGGYGGTAACATCATCATWCCCATGGCCATCAACACAGATGCAACRACCAAATCTATGATAATAAAGGGYAGGTAAATTAGGAACCCAATCTCGAATGCACGCCGYAACTCACTAATCATGAAAGCCGGAACAAGCACTCGCAAGCTGATATCRGATGGTGTTTYAGGGGCRGGTGCGTTTGTCWKMTCYRAMMAMMKSAKCWRSWCCTTTTCGCGAACATGCACCAGCATGAATGACTTGAATGGCTCGGCTGTTGCAACGAATGCTTCATTTAGCTCAACCTCGCCTTGAATGAGTGGCTCGATTCCTGCTTCATAAGCGGCTTCAAATGTTGGTGCCATAATGAAGGCCGTCAGGAACAGCGCCAGGCTAATCATGACAGTGTTTGGCGGTGCTGTTTGCAAGCCAATGGCAGAGCGCAGCAGTGACAATACAATCACCAACCGCGTGAAGCTCGTAACCATCACAAGTATTGATGGGGCCAAGCTAAGAATGGTGACAAGCGCAACGATCTGAATGACGCGCTCGCTTACACCGGTTCCTTCGCCAAATCCGATTGAAATATTCTGTGCATTAGCCGTATTAAGCAGCAARAAATAGGCAATAACGACTAACGCCAGCTGCAAAACGCGGCCAAGCCCACTCCTAAATCGGTAATTTGGGTCCCGCGCCTCTACCCTCGGCTTGGTGTGGCTAACTCGTCTAGTAATCGGTTCATCTCATCATCAACATGGCTGGTGCGGCGTAAAGCCGACKRGCCTTCAGAGCCGGTTGGCACTGATTCTGATGAAGARTATACGGTATTTTTTTCATTGCTATAAGTGTCAGTGTTCACTTCCAGCGCTTCCGCCAATGCATCTTCCAAAAACGTATCACTTATTGTGGGMCCCWGAGGCTCTYGCAGCTGTTCAGCRGCATCACCTGCCATTGCSGCCGCAAAACCGGCAGATAAGTCTACTTYCTGGCGGCTAGATAAGTGGTTTTGTTCAAGGTYTTGGTCATGTTGATGACGCTCAGAGGCTCGAGTTGCAGCTGGCTGKATACGCYGGCTTYGCTGAAYTGCCTCATTGGGCGGSATATCAATTTTTAATGCATCTTCCAAATTAGCYAAAATAYCTTGCTCGTCCAAATTGGAGTATGCAGACGCAGCTGATTCTTGTTGGGATTGAGGTATTGGCTGTGCTGATGTCGGTTCCACAGTAGTAACAGGTTGTTGCATAGGCGCGGGGGGAATCTCGGCAGGTGTTTTGGGTAACTGCACGGTTGTTGAAGTCACTGTTGGCTCCGGTGCAGAGCGAGGCGATGCAACTACTGGGCCTGTAATTTCTGCAGCTGTAYCCAATACGACATCAGGTGCCAGTTGTTCTCCGKCTTCTATAGCAGGGGCGACAATAACTTCTGGTGAAATAACTTGCGTTGGTTCTACCGCCTTCACAATGGGCTGTGGCTYGATAGCCGGCACCACTGGAGCCGCAATAACAGCCTCAGGAGCTTCCTTTGTAACAATACCAATACTTTCAGCAACTACTGCAGAGCTTCCGGCAAGAGACATCGTTCTAAAGGGGCGCTGCGCAATAACGCGGCGGGCTATTTCGTGCCCAGGTTTTGGCTGGGCATCTGTGCCATTGTCACCGCTCTTCAGATTAATATTTGATTCGATMACAACATCACTGGGCCCGCCAATCATCAGCAGATGTTCAACGCCATCTCGCTGAATTAGCAACAGGCTTCGATTTTCGTCTACAGCTGTGCGATCAAGAACGACCAATCTTTGATCTGGCCGAGCCTTCCGCWTTTTGGGYTGMGTCCCMGTAATAAGGCGCAAAAACCAGACAAAGATTCCAAACAGGACAAGAACAGCAATAAGTGCAATCAAAAACTGCACACCCATTGCGGCATCTTCATTCATAAACTTTAGCAAATAATCACGCATCGCGCGCCCCTGACCCATCTTGGTACCAATAAAAACTGACCGGNTTTTTTCAACCCTTGTTACAAAACGCAGGCCAATCGATCACAGCCCTAGAATGCAACTATTTTGGTTAGCAAATTGTTAAGYAGGTTAATCTTTTGTTAACCAAATCCTATGCATTAATAATTAGTAAACTATTTCTAAAATTTAAAGCGGAGAAAAATGGCATGGGAGTGGATAATCTCAGTTTGGTTTCCGCTTTGAAAACCAAAATGCAATGGCATCAAGCGCGTCAACAATTGCTCGCTCAGAATGTAGCCAATGCRGACACACCAGGTTATCGAGTTCAGGATCTCCAAAAGCCAGAYTTTTCGCGYATGGCAATGACSWCYGCYRRTCGTTCWAATGAYTTRGGYATGCRGGTRAAAACWACTAAYGYRYTGCATATTTCSGCCTCAATGCCATCTRCATCGAGTRAATTTGACCCATCCGGAGCAAGGCATTTTGAGATTACGCCGGAGGGTAATGAGGTCGTGCTGGAAGAGGAAATGYTAAAAGTGACYTCAAACCAGTTGGATTAYCARGCTGCGACRTCTTTGTATTCCAAGACSCTTGGGCTGTTTCGTATTGCTATTGGTCGTTAAWTTGCAGGGTGTTTGGTTGCGTACGCTGAATGAGAACAATTGCCCGTAAACCTGTTAGATTGAGGTGTTGAAATGGATTTTTTAAAAACAATGGCTGTTGCTGCTTCTGGGCTCCGGGCGCAAAGTGGTCGGATGCGCGTYATCGCTGAAAATATTGCAAATGCAGATAGCACATCGTTAAAGCCCGGCGGMGACCCTTATCGCCGTAARATTCCAAGCTTTCAAACAACTCTTGAYCGTGAAYTRGGCGTGTCAAWGGTGGAGTTAGGCCGYATCAAGACCGAYARATCTGAYTTTAAAACCAAATTYGARCCGGGSCATCCAGCAGCAAATGCCAAAGGTTATGTCAAACTTCCAAATGTTAATACRCTSATYGAGACRGTKGATATGCGTGAGGCRCAGAGAAGTTATGARGCCAAYCTCAACGTTATAACCGCAACCCGGACGATGATGCAGCGGACTCTGGAAATTCTCAGAAGCTAGGATTAAGCAGATATGTCAACCGCACTTTCAGCTGCTAACGCYTATGCAGCKATATCCAAGGCAACAGCCCAAAAACCATCTAATCCGATTGAGAATGGATCGGCARCTGGGGGTRATTTTGCTAAGYTGGTCAACCAAGCCGTCGAAAGTACTTTGGAGGCTGGAAAAAATTCCGATCAGGCAACTATGGCAATGGCTACTGGGCAACAAACGACCAACATGGTGGATGTTGTAACCGCCGTYGCTGAAACTGAATTGGCGCTACAAACGATGGTTTCTGTTCGCGATCGTGTCATTTCTGCGTATGAAGAGATTATGCGAATGCCGATTTAATTCTGATTCGCTCTTCAAATGGATGGATAAGCTGTGACGGGACCAGAAGTTCTTGATTTTGGAAGAGAYGCAATTACYACCCTGYTRTTGATCAGYGCACCTGTCATGCTGGTTGGTCTTGGCGTTGGTGTCCTAATCGCGCTACTGCAGGCATTGACGCAGGTCCAGGAGATGACCCTCGTATTTGTTCCAAAAATTATCGCAATTTTTGTCGCTATGTTGATTGCGATGCCTTTTATGGGGCARAGCCTYAATAGTTTTATGGATCGCGTTGCTGATCATATTGTCGCGGGACAGTAGTCTTGGAGGTCACGCTTCTACCCCAACTGGCTTACAGTTTCATATTGGTGTTTGCCCGGRTTGGCACCATAATTATGTTGCTACCGGGGTTTGGACAGGCCGGTGTGCCTGTACGTATTCGCCTAGGCTTTGCGCTTCTGTTCACAGTCATGATGTTACCCTTGGTGGATATGCCAAGCCTTACATCGGTCAGTTTCCCCTACGGTGCTCTTGTCGCTTTGTTTAAGGAGATGATAATCGGGTTTTTTATCGGCTTTATCGCACGCATTGTAACGATGTCGACATCAGTAGCGGGCACTACGATTTCAAATCAGATGGGCTTGGGCATGGCACAAGCTATCGACCCTTCACAGGGTATTCAGGGCGCGCTATTTGCCAACTTCCTTGGGGTTTTGGCAACGACACTTGTGTTCACTACGGATTTGCACCATCTGGCACTTGCCGCTGTTCATGATAGTTACATCTTGTTTGCACCCGGGGCTGTTCCAGGTTTGCAAGATATGGCTGATACCTTTGTCACGGTAATGTCTGAGGTTTTTGTCATTGGCATACGTATTTCAGCACCATTTCTTGTTTTTGGTTTGGTGTTTTATCTGGGGCTKGGTGTYCTGAGYCGRTTGATGCCRCAAATACAGATATTCTTTATTGCGATGCCYGCCAGCATYGTGATGGGTTTTGTCTTACTCTCYATGCTGCTGTCGACAATGATGATGGTTTATCATGAGTATTTCGCTGAGTTATTTTCCCGGTTCTTGGTTCAATAGGTTCAATGAGATATGGCTGATCAACCAGACGAAGCAGAAAAAACCGAAGACCCCACCCCMAAAAAACTTGAGGATGCGCATAAGCGYGGCGAGGTTGTCAAAAGCCAAGAGGTCAATACGTGGTTTATCCTGTTTACAGTCACTGTTCTCATGGCGTCACTTGCGCCAAGYAGYGCTATCTCCTTTGGTAAAATGTTGGCCAATTACTTATCCAACTCTCACGCCATTTCRCTGGACCGTGGCGCTATGCAGGGGCTGTGGATGAAAACSGGAGCRGACCTTTTYAGTATTTTTGGRCTGCCGTTTCTTTTTCTGTTTATTGCCGCRGCGCYGGGGAATTTAATACAACACCGACCTTTAYTGTCGCTTGATCCACTCCAGCCGAAAYTGTCAAAAATATCACCCATTGCCGGGATGAAACGGCTTTTTTCWCCTGAAGCGCTGGTAAATTTTGCCAAGGGCATCATYAAGCTCGGCTTGGTTTCRGCGATCATCATGGCGGCACTTTGGCCAGAAAAAGATCGCTTTGAAACCGTTCTGATTAGCTCAGTGACAGCAATCATGCCGCTTTTTCATGACATGGCGCTCCGCCTGTTGGGGGCAACACTGGTCGTTATGTCGGTTGTGGCTGGGTTGGATTATATGTGGCAGCGCCATCGCTGGTTTCAACGTCAGAAAATGACGCTGAAAGAAGTTCGTGATGAAATGAAGGATTCTGACGGCGATCCGGCCGTCAAAGCAAAAATTCGCCAGATTCGTGCTGAGCGTGGCCGAAACCGTATGATGGCGGGTGTACCACAAGCCACAGTGGTTATTGCTAACCCGACCCACTTCG
The DNA here is from genome assembly GCA_002746425.1 of Hyphomicrobiales bacterium. GTDB lineage: Bacteria > Pseudomonadota > Alphaproteobacteria > Rhizobiales. The sequence continues at coordinate 36,326 of NVXB01000033.1, forward strand.
CGGTTGCGCTATCTTATGAGGAAGGCATGCCAGCGCCTATATGCGTTGCGAAAGGTGCTGACGCGATTGCTTTGAAAATTCGTGAAGTGGCGGAGGAAGCTGACGTACCCGTTATTGAGAATCCGCCTCTTGCGCGAGCACTGTATGCAACTGTGGAAATTGATGGTGAGATTCCTGAAGATCACTTTAAAGCTGTTGCAGAGGTCATTGGCTATGTCATGCGGCTGAAAAACAGATTCCGAGGGTGAGCGGGCTTTGGCTACCATATAAACGGGGAAGAAACCGAAGATATGCTATAAACCTCGTGACACTACCGCCAAGTGACAATAGATTCATGAATGGTTTCGAATCGAGGGAACCTTCGGTAGAAAAAGAATTTGGGCTGCTTTGACGACTACAATATCATCCAACAACGCTGCCTCATCTGAGGTAAGCAAAGTGGCAAGCGGCAAGACACGCGTGTTTCGTCTCGCTGCGATTGTCTTTTTGTTGAGCGCTTGTGTTGCTGGATTGGTATTTGCTTCTCCTGAGAATTCAGACCAAATGGTTATCGTTTTCCTTGGGTTGTTTGCAACATTAGGGATTGTCTGCCTGTTTCTATGGGCATTAGGATTGATAGGATCTCCGGAAATTTCCGAGAATGACGTTCTTTCAAACCTGTTTCTAGATACGCTGAGCGAGGGCATTTGTATCACGGACGCCTCAGGGCAGATCGTTTTTGCAAATCCGGCATATCGCAGCATGACAGGCGCCGATAATGAAGGCGTGTTACGTAGCGTAGAAACCATATTCTGTAGAGATCTCGATGCTGCAGATGCTGTTTTTCGCTTAGGCCAGCTCGTTCATTCCAACAAGCAGGGTGAGGAAGAAATCCGACTACCTGTCTCGTTGATCTCTGCGAATCAAGCATCTGCTGGCCTTGATATCTCAGGCAATAGGGAAAATGGAAATTGGTACAGCGTCCATGTGCGACCGCTTACCTTGCCAGGAAAAACAGAGGCTTTGCAGGTTTGGCGTGTTGCAGACATAACGGATAATCGAAAAAGCCAAGAGTTGATTTTCCAAGAACTACAAACTGCCATTGAGTATTTGGATCATTCTCCGGTTGGATTTTTCTCCGCAAAAGCAGATGGTAGCCTTGCTTACATCAATGCAACACTTGCCGAATGGATCGGCTTTGACATCGCAGAAATGCGCCCTGGTGATATGCATTTGTTTGATATGGTGGATACGGCCGCTGCTGCCCATTTATTATCCGCCGAAGGGAATTTGATTAAGCCTACAAGCGAATCCATGGATTTGGACATGATCGATGCCAATGGGCAGAGCGTTGCTGTACGCCTGATTCATCATGTTCCTGTTGATGCAGATGGCAATGTTGGCGCCTCGAAGACCATTGCGCTAAACCGGACTCGTTCAGGTAATGCTGCGGATTCTTTGAGAGTTGCTGAAGTGCGGTTCTCCCGGTTCTTCAACAACACCCCGATTGCTATTGCATCCGTAAATCGTGACCGCCGTCTTGGCCGTTGTAATGCTCGTTTCGTTCGACTGTTTGGACATGAGTTTGTTGAAGGACGGCAGGCAGATATCGTCAACAGTGTTGTTGAGCGCGACAGACCAGAATTCAGGGCTGCCCTTACATCCGCCATTAATGGCAAATCAAGCGTCGGGCCGATAGACATCACGCTTGATGAGGATGCAGAACGTTCTGCAAAAATCTATATTAGTGGTGTGGAAACCAATGAAGATAATGAAGCTGCCATCATTTTTGCATTGGAAACGACCGAGCAACGCGCCCTTGAAGAACAGTTTGCGCAAAGTCAGAAAATGCAAGCGATCGGCCAACTAGCCGGGGGGGTCGCCCATGACTTCAACAATGTTCTGACAGCCATTATTGGCTTTTCTGACCTGCTTCTTAACAGCCATAAACCATCTGATCCGTCCTTTCAGGACATCATGAACATTAAGCAAAATGCCAACCGTGCAGCTGGTTTGGTGCGCCAACTTCTTGCATTCTCCCGCCGTCAGACTTTACGCCCGCAAGTTTTGCATTTGAGCGATGTGATGAACGAAGTATCCACCATGCTGGATCGTTTGCTTGGTGAGAAGGTCGTTTTGGAAGTGCATTATGGGCGGGACCTTTGGCCTGTGAAGGCCGATTTGAATCAGTTCGAACAAGTCATCATGAACTTGGCTGTGAATGCCCGTGATGCAATGCCTGAGGGCGGCACAGTAAAGATTACCACACGGAACATGCTGGCAAGTGAAGCTGCTGAGCTGCCACACAAAGAAGTGCCTGCAAATGAGTTTGTTCTCATTGAGGTGACCGATACGGGTACGGGTATGCCCGTTTCAGTCATGTCCAAAGTCTTTGAACCCTTCTTTACCACCAAAGATGTGGGGAAGGGGACGGGGCTGGGGTTGTCSACKGTSTATGGCATCGTCAAACAGACCGACGGTTTCATCTATGTGGATAGTGAAGAAGGYAAGGGAACGACCTTCAAAATTATGCTGCCGCGSCATGTSGAAGTTGAGGGTGAAGAGGTTGTTCCTGAGACCAAAAAGGTCGAGGAAGGACCAACCGACCTAACCGGGACAGCATCTATACTTTTGGTGGAAGATGAGGAGGCTGTGCGGGCCTTTGCGGCTCGGGCTTTAGCCTCTCGTGGCTACACGGTTCATGAGGCYGCAACGGGCGTTGATGCGCTTGAGGTKATGGACGAAATTGACCACAAGGTTGAYCTGGTTATTTCCGRTGTGATGATGCCKGAGATGGATGGYCCCACCTTGCTGAAAAAGCTTCGTGAGACCCAGCCCGACCTYAAAATTATCTTCGTATCCGGCTATGCYGAAGACGCCTTTGCCAAGAATTTGGACGAGAATGAAACYTTTTCATTCTTGCCAAAACCGTTCTCCCTTAAACARCTGGCGACAGCTGTAAAAGATGTCCTGGAAGGGCGCTAARACCCTAAGAACGTTTAGCTAATTGCACCGCAATTTTTGATGCCAAGCGGGCATTGCTTTCAACCAAAGCAATGTTTGTCGCCAGGCTTTTACCATTTGTCAGCTCAAATATGCGTTGCAGTAGGAACGGTGTAATGGCTTTACCGGTAATGGATTTCTGCTTGGCTTCACTCAGGGCCTGAGCAATGACAGGTTCCATTTCCTGCTTCAATATTTCATCCTCTGGGGCGACCGGATTGGCAACGATAACGCCCTCATTCTGACCCAGTGTTTTGCGCGTTTGAACAAGCCGTGCAATAGCCTGCGGCGTGTTCATACGAAGGGGCGCTTTTAGGCCACTATCGCTGGACCAAAAGGCCGGAAAGGTGTCTTGATTATAGGCCACTACAGGAATCCCGAGTGTTTCCAATTTTTCCAGCGTTTTTGGTATGTCTAAAATGGCTTTAACACCGGCACATACGACCAGCACCGGGGTGCGCTGAAACTCCCCCAAATCGGCAGAAACATCCATAGTTTCAACATTAAAATTTTCGCCATCTAAATTTGGCAAAGCATCAAGCATTTCAGAAGTCTCGACCATCGCATCAGACTGCGGCACCAAGTTTTCTGATTTTTTGTTAGCTTTGTTTTTAACTCTTTGGGAAATATTTTTTAATTTACCCAAAAATGATTTTGTGCCAGATATTTTAACTTCACCTTCATCAGGCTCGTTATCATAGGTTTGTTGCGCAGCTCTGCGGGCAGCGGCAATAAAGTCTTCACTGGTGCTAGGTTGTGCAATGGG
>NVXB01000034.1 GCA_002746425.1 Hyphomicrobiales bacterium
CAGTGCTGGTGATGAAGATATCGTCATTGGTGGTACATCTGCTGCTGCGACGGCTCTTGGTGCCTCCACCGGTACAACCTCTGCAACAAACTTGTTGTCGCAGGGCTTTACACAAGGTGAAACACTGACAGTTGATGTTGGCGGTGCTGGTGCTCAAACCATTACATTTGGTACTGATGGCGGTGCCGGTGAAGTCAGCACACTTGCAGAACTATCCACAGCGCTTGGCAATCTGACCGGTGTAACAGCCACAGTCGATGGAACAGGCAACCTTACCATCACAGCCTCGGCTAATGATGAAGATGTCGTCCTTGGTGGTTCCGCAACTGAAGCACTGCTTGGTGTTGCAGATGGTACAACAGCGGCTACACAAACAGGTGGCACAGATCGCCGCGCTGAACTTGAAGACGATTACAACGAACTGCTCACTCAGATTGATCAGTTGACAGCTGATGCCGGGTTCAACGGCAAAAACCTGTTGAATGGTGATGATCTGAAAGTGACATTCAATGAAGATGGTTCAAGTTCACAGACAATCACTGGCGTAACCTTCGATAGTGCAGGATTGGGATTGACTGCTGTAACAAGTGGTGATTTTGCTACAGACACAAATATTGAAGCGACACTCAGCAGCTTGGATGGCGCGGTAAGTTCATTGCGTTCACAAGCTGCTAAGTTTGGTTCAAACCTGTCAGTTGTGGAAGTTCGTGAAGATTTCACCAAAAACATGATCAACACCCTTGAAACRGGTGCAGCTAACTTGACACTTGCGGATACCAAYGAAGAAGGCGCAAAYCTTCTGGCTCTGCAAACWCGYCAAACGCTTTCCTCAACAACTCTGTCTCTGGCAGCCCAGGCTGATCAGAACGTGTTGCGGTTGATCTAAACGCCTGAAATCACAAAACTCTAAAAAAGGCGGGTGCTTCGGYGCCCGCCTTTTGCTATGTGATCTATGACAGGAGACAAACATGGCACTCAAAGTAGAATTGAAGCCACACGAAAAAATGATCATTGGCCAAGCCGTCATCACAAATGGTGATCAGCGCACCAAACTGACCATTGATGGCAATTTGCCCATATTGCGATCCAAAGACATCATGATGCCAGAGGAAGCAACGACACCTGCGCGCAGAATTTCTCTATGTGTGCAAGCGATGTATTTATCCGATTCCACAATCGAGCATCACGAAACTTATTTCAATCTYGTCAAGGACTTAGTRACRGCAGCRCCRAGCACWTTAAAYTTYATTGAGGAAATTAATAAGCTGATATTAACCAATTCAYTGTACAAAGCRCTGAAGGTCACACGCGCATTRATTGCGTACGAAGAGGAATTGCTTTCACATGCATCAAGCAGCCAGTCTTTACCAGAAAACCCAGCAGGCAACAGTTAGCCCAAGACAGCTGGAATCGCGCTTACTTTTGAAAGCAGCAAGTCGACTCGAAGCAATTTCCAGGGAAGAGACCCCAGATCGAGATGCACTACGTGAAGCTCTCGCATACAATAAAAAGCTTTGGACCATTTTTGTTTCCGCTGTGACTAAAGAAGATAGCGAATTGCCCAAAACTGTCCGCGAAAACATTACCAACCTTGGACTTTTTGTTTTCAAACACTCAATAACCGCCGAGCGCAATATTGAATCTGGTTCGCTGAAGCCACTGGTAAATATAAATAGGGAAGTAGCTGCTGGCCTACGCGCCTGATACCCTTAAACACATATAAAGATGTTTTGATTGGCCCGGTAACACCGGGCCATTTTTGTAAATATCTCTGTTTAGCCAAATATCGACAGAATAAATAATTACAGGAAGTTGGTTAGCGACATGCTGAACAGAATTGATGTTGCACGATAGCTTGCTTCCAGGCGCGTTTGTAATGTCAGCAAGCTCACGGAAACTTCGTTTATATCAGCCGTCTCAACGCCATCCACAACAGTTTGCATGTTTCCAATCATGCTAATGTGTCGAGAGTTCGCATTGCCAGCGGCATTTCGTGCAGCACCCAACTCTCCAGCGATCTGCTGAAGAGACTGCACACCATCACCGTAGGATATTGAAGTGAGCGCTTTGCTTGTCAGCTCCGTGTAGCGTGCTTCATCATTTGGATCGCTCGTAGAAAATGTTTCCGAAGCATAGACTGCCAAATTCTGGATGGTCACCCGGAAAGCTTCTTCATTGGCGCGGGCACCGTAGTTAATCGTAATATTGTCATCAATACGCGCGGTTGCAGATTTTCTGGCTGACGATGAATTGTTCTCACCTTTGTACCAGATAACMGTATCTGYCKCSGTGGCATCTCGYAAYGCGGWWGCCGAAGCGAATGGWGGGCCATCTATKCGTTGMGGAGCAGCTCCGCCATCTGTATTGAAAAAATCTTCTCCTGCRGYGATTCCAGAAGCGGTGCGCAATTGAATGCCAGCTGAWTTCTGCAAYGCRGTTGTCARACTWGCAGCAAGRTTTGCCGMCGTRTCATCGGCAGTTGCGCCAATTTCAAAATGACCMTNNNCANNCYGCCCTGCCMNGNNNNTGCAGCCGACARCTCAATGCGATGSTTGCTGCCRTCMGGYAAYWCTAAATTCAATGTCAGAGTCTCACCAACCAACGGCTGCCCAGTRAAATCKATAYCCAAGACAGATGGCGAACCGGAAGGGCCGGTTACAGTTACRTTGGACAAATTGCTGTTWACTGTGTYCATCTTGAAACCGAAAGGATGAGCACCATCCTCAGCTAAYTGAACCTGATTTGGCRCSGGYTGGRYAACATCAATACGGCCCRTGTCATTTGTGCCCATGTCAGCAAGGAGGCGTTCCGTCTTGTGCTGCAAAAACCCAGCACGRCTACCATCACCATCAAGAATTGCRTTCATGCTTTCAACRGGYTTGTTGGACACATCTTGCCCGGCAAACAAATACCGTCCGCCGGCGTCRGTATTGAGCAACGACAAGGTTTCACCCAACAAGTTGAGTGCCGTCGCCTGGCCTTGAGTTTTTCCATTTCCCAACARTTGATARATATTGGGATCAAGAGCTGCTCGAGCTTCGACGCCAATATCCGATATTCTYGTGACAACCAAATCCGAGACACTAAGCCGYAAATCAACCATTGTRATTGACGACTGATAGGAYTCCARGCGTGAAATACCACTGCGGAACGATACAGAAAGCGAGCGYTCGGGACCTAAACCRCCATAGGTRTCRGATTTCTTGCCTGTAGCTAGTTGCCGCTCAAGGCCTTCCATACTCTTGCGAAGTTGAAGCARGTTTTTAACCAATRCAGATGAACTATTGCTACCCAGAGCATCAACCATGCCTAAATCCTTAACAAGCTATCGAGCATTTCCTGAATGACCTGCATGACACGGGCATTCGCAGCATATGCTGTTTGCAATTCAACCAATCGAGCCATTTCTTCATCGATTGAAACTTCAGTTGTCTCTGAAAACCGCGCTTCCAAAGTTGATGTTACGGCCCGTTGCCCATCCGCATTACGCTCTGCTGCTTCCGCCGCAGCRCCTCGGTGGGAAATAATCTGAGCAGCAAAGCTAGATACTGTCCCTGTGAATGGTGATGTAGATGAGCCGATGCCACCGCGCCCTGTAAACGTTCTGCTGGTTTCTGAAAGGGCATCGTACAAGTGTTGGGGACGTGTGGAATCACCCGATAACGTCGTAGGATTGGTCTGATAAACAACAAGACTGGTATTATCATCCAAGAGGCTCTGATTGATCTGAATCCGTCCGGAAAACCCGACTATTTGTTCATATCCATCAATGGAATTTGTGAAAGYTGCCCCGCCAGAATCAACAAAGAACGGCAAAGCGGTTCCTTGGTTGGTAAGAGCCGTGGCGCTTACTCTTGCRTCAAAACTWGTRATGTYGACCCTRTTRGAKACCCCATCATCAAGTATTCTGACAATATTGCCGCCTTGATCCGTCGCGGACATACTGAGGCCTAAAGCACTATTAATCTGCGATATAATGCTTGATGTCCCACCAGAAAAATCAATCCCGATGACAACATCATCAGTTCTACCTGTATGATCATCTGATACCGGTAAAGAAGCAGCTTCATCAACCCGCACAAAGCTGACAACTCGAGTTTCCCCWGAGTTATTRTCTTGATATGTCAGAGTAGCAATATTGCCATTTTGGAGACCCGATAAGTCCAGATCAAATCCSCTTTGTGTTCCATTRGCTGCAGGTGTTCCAGCCACTGTGTGATCACCAATGGCCGATGCCATTGCCGCKGCAAACTGGTCGAGTTGCTCTTGCGCCTCAACCAAGACACCATCACGCAAGTCTCGAGCTGCAGCCAAAGAGCCATTTCGAAGYAAACCGGGTTGCAGCAGATCAACAGATAAMCCGCTWACACTCTGCATCSTAACGGTGCCAAYAGCCCGCTTGTTTGGATCAACGCTRTATTGCGTTTGAGGCGTAATCGTACTTTTAGCATTAAACTGCAGCACTGCAGCAACCCGATCAAAGATCACAGCACCGCCATCYGTTGCCAACCGCAACCCACCAAAATCATCCTCTGTTACACGGATATCCATATATTCTGACAATTGATCAACAAAGATATCTCGTTGATCTTCCAGATCGGCGGTTCCAACGGCACTAAATTTTTCRGCTAAAATTTGATCGTTAAGTCGCTTTATGCCTTGCAATGCTGAATTTATTTGATCRACGCTGTTGCGTAAAAAGCTTTCATTCTCCTGCCGCATGGTTTGTATGCTGCTACTGATGCCATTTAACTGTTGCGCAAGGGCTTGAGCATTGTTGACGGTTTCGGCGCGCGTAATATAACTTTCAGGTGTGGTGGCCAAGCCTTCAAGTGAGCCAAGAAAGTTATTGTAAAGCGTGTCCAACRAAATATCTCCGCCYGGAGAGCCAATCAACTCATCCAAACGCGATTGATAGCTGTTCATCCGATCAGCATAGGCTGARCCAGAGCTGGCAACTCGCAAYTGACTTTGTATTTCGACATCCAATGTGCGCTGAATCTGGCTGGAACTAACACCCAGAACTCGACCGGAACCAACCGTTGCGGTCTGGCTAATCCGTTTGGCGGTATAGCCTTCCGTATTCGCATTGGCCACATTTTGAGCTGTCAGTTGCAACCCACGCTGGTTTGCAGACAGGCCAGATAGCGCCATTGAAAGGGCGGCAGAAAGCCCCATGGAGTTTCTCCTAAGCTATATCGCGTTACCGAACCATGTTGAGTGCTTCCTGAAGCATTTCATCSGMWGTRGWRATGATCCGGGAATTGGCGGAATAGGCTTGCTGAGTCACAATCAGTTTTGAGAACTCATCCGCAATATCGGTATTTGAGTTCTCCAAAGCCTGACCTACGATWGATCCATTMGCGCCAGTTACTGCTTGGCCAGAYTGMGAGGTMGCTTCRTAWGCACCKCCATCRATCCGCTTCAAACCATCATCAGCGTTGAATGAAACCAGCGGRATYTCRTAAATATCCAGCGACAGACCATTTGAGTAATTGCCAACGATTCGGCCGCCATCACTRATTTGRATRCCTATCAACTCACCDGARGGCATACCRTCTTGCGAYAAGGTATTAACTTTGGCGTTCCCATTTGGATTATCAAACTGGGTTAAGCCATCCGCTCCATGGGTCAACTCAAGCGAGGCAATATTGGCGCCAGCAATCATAATATTTGTCAATGACAAGCCAGTAACAACAGGGCTGAGGGTGCCGTCCGAGCCGAATGTGTAGTCTTGCCCGGCATTGCGCCACATGGGCTCTGTATCGATGGCGTCAGGATCTTCAAGATAGAACAGGTTCCAGGTGTCACTGCCACCCAGGCCAACGCTATCTACCTTTGCCCAGCGAAACTGAACATTTATCGGGGAGCCGTTATCATCATAGACGGTAATTGCGCCGCCCGCGATGGAGCTTTCGAGGAACGTGGTGTTGTCATTTGCTACGACAGCGCCCTGCGCTGGCAGGTAATCACCTGCTGCTGTGCCAAACGAGGATACATTGGCGGTGCCGCCAAGCGTTATCTCATCGGTCAAGCCGCTCGCAACAATCGATATATTACCATTGGATGTGTTTACGCTAGCTGTCACCCCTGTGAGGGTRCTCAGTGCAGTATTCAATTCTGCAAGTGTCGAAACTTCACCAACACCCGTTCCAAAAGTAATCGTCTGCGCGCCACCGTTTGCGACTTCAACCGTTAAGGTCTGTCCCTGTGTAACGGTGTTTTGCGTCAGCAGATTTGTTGCCTTAAATGTGCCTGCCGTTAGGCCCAGATTGCTAAGTGTTGCCGAACCTCCAACAATAATGTTGTCATCATCGCTGGCCCCGGTTACAGACAAATTACCTGAAGCATCAATGCTGGCCGTGCCGCCAGAGATACCAGCAAGAGCAGCAGATAACTCTGCCAAAGTGGATACTTCGCCTGCACCCCCATTGGTACCGAATGTAATGGTGTTCGTGGTACCGCCAATATCAATTGTAAGTGTTTCACCTTGAGCAAAGCCTTGCGATAGCAGATTAGACGCTACAGTTGTGCCCGTTGATGTGCCCAGATTCGTGAGGGTTGCGCTGCCACCCAGCACGATATCATCGTCAACACTTGCACCGGTTACTGAAAGATTTCCGCTAGCATCAATACTCGCCGTACCGCCTGATATACCGCCAAGAGCAGCCGTCAATTCTGCTAAGGTAGAGACTTCGCCTGCACCGCCATTGGTACCGAATGTGATGGTGTTGGTGGTACCGCCAATATCAATTGTAAGTGTTTCRCCTTGGGCAAAACCTTGGGACAGCAGGTTTGTTGCTGCTGTTGTGCCCGTTGATGTGCCTAGGTTCGTGAGGGTTGCACTGCCACYCAGCACGATATCATCGTCGGCACTTGCACCGGTTACTGAAAGGTTTCCGCTAGCATCAACACTCGCCGTACCGCCTGAGATACCGCCAAGGGCAGCCGTCAATTCTGCTAAGGTAGAGACTTCGCCTATACCACCATTGGTACCGAATGTGATAGTGTTGGTGGTACCGCCAATATCAATTGTAAGTGTTTCACCTTGGGCAAAACCTTGGGACAGCAGGTTTGTTGCTGACGCAGCGGTGGTGACACCTGAATAACCTATCTCAGTGAGCGTTGTTGGATCGCCGCCCAAGGTGATATCTGTATCTGCATCGGCAGAGGTGAGGACCAATTGGTTGCTGCCATCAAGCGATGCAACAACACCAGACAAGCCCAAAACGGCGTTGATAGCATCACGAACCTGCGTGCCAGTATCAGTGTTATTGATTGTTACGTTTTGCCCGTTAACAGTTATCACACCGCCGGTTGCAGACAGCCCAGAAATATCCGCAGAGCCCGTTGATACAGCAACGGCATCGGCAGAAAGACTTGCGCCAGAACCGGTAAGTGCAGCAACAGCATCGGCAGAAAGGCTCGCACCAGAACCGGTAAGTGCAGCAACAGCATCGGCAGAAAGGCTCGCACCAGAACCGGTAAGTGCAGCAACAGCACTGGCAGAAAGATTTGCTCCAGCGCCAGTTGCTTGAGCAACAGCATCGGCCAGCAAGCTAGCAGTTGTGCCGGTAATTGTGCTCGCGGCGGTGGAGGAGGCTACGGGGTTGGCTGTGAAGTCTAGTGGATCTAGGATTTCGCTGTTGGGAACATCGGGATCGTAGTTGGTGGTCACCGGATCACCGGGCAAGTTGGCCCGGTAGTTGATGACCTTGGTAGCTTCAGCGGGCAAGAAATCGTTGGAAATCTGGATCGGCTCAGGGATAGAGCCGATGGGGTTTCCGGTGGAGGGGTCGAGCTGCAGACCTTTGAGATAATAGCTCGATCCGTTGACCAGATAGCCTTCTTTATCCAAAGTAAAATCACCACGCCGGGTGTAGACATCAACACCGGAAAAAACGGCACGATTATCGCTGCTGGCGATACGTTCCTGAACCATGAAATAACCATCACCGGAAATCGCCATATGSGTATCGATGGATGACGAGGASACATCGCCYTGAACCGATGCCGTGGAGCGCGAGAACATGTTGACCGACCCTGATCGCTCAAGGCGYGGGTTGGTATTGCCGCCGGTGACAAGATCGGAAAACGCCGTGTCTTGACGCTTATATGCAGTGGTCTGAGAGTTGGCGATATTGCCGGATATATTTTCCAGRGCAAAGGACTGCGCTCGCAATCCACTTACCGCTGTATTCATTGCTCCAAAGATACCCATGGCACGTCCTTTCGCCTCAAACATCGCCGCCCAACACATCACGCGGCTATTCAAGGAACACTCTACAAAAGGCGTGCCAGTTTATTTTATCGTTTTATTTCAGTAAGTTAAATAATTCWYCAAAGAAGAAACCAMCYATCACCCTGCACTTATTGCGCATAAGTGGGAAAWTCTTGCCGAGGAACAGAGYTACTTTTTCTCRCGCCAAATGTCCTGAAGACGCATGCCCCAATAGACCAATTGGGTGCCRGCACGGCCAATCGCCCCCCCGCCCCAACGCATTTTAAAGGGCTCATAAATGCGCCATCTATCATCCCCATCGACCAACGCATCGGCGATGATTTGGGCACCCGCCGCAGTGGCGCTAAGGCCGTGACCGCCAAAGCCGGTACAGGACCAAAGCCCCGGTTCCATCTCGCCGATAATCGGCATTTTGTGAACCGCGTACCCCATCAAACCGGACCAGGCGTGACGAATTTTAAGCTCAGACAGTTGCGGATATATGTCGATAATCTGGTGTTTTAACAGCTCTGCCAGATGTCTTGGTTCGGCCCTTTGAGTGGTAATTCGTCCGCCCCAAAGCAGGCTACTTTCCTCAATCCGGCGATAGTAATCACCAGCCAATCTGGTGTCGGTAATGCCGCCTCTAAAGCGTATGGCATCGTCCAATGCAGGGCCTAAAGGRTCGGTCGTAACCACATAGGTTGCGACCGGCAATATGGCACGAGACAGGGGCTTATAAAGATCCCCCWAATAGGCAGATCCGGTCAAAACAACGTTCTTTGCRGTGACCYTACCCTTGGCAGTTTTYACGAYCCAATSAGCACCKTCAYGCTGCACAGAAAGGGCTTTTGTGCCTTCATATACCCCTTCATCCTGGCTGTGGTGAAGTGCGAGTAATCCACGCAAATATGCCAAAGGATCCATGGTAAAACTATCAGGGTCAAARRAGCCATGCTTATAAATATCACTGGTAAYATACGCAGAAAGTGCTTCCTGAGATAAAACCTCATAGCGACGTCCATAATGCTCATTCATATCAGACGCGTTTTGCTCCAACTCGCCGGGCGCATTATGGCGCAGYAATKTGAGCTTCCCTTCGCCCTGAATAACTGGGCCCTGGATAACATTTCCCATTTTCTCGGCATTCTTGCGCACATAATTTCGGCCCGCGACAGTCTCGGCAAACAGCTTCTTGGCCCCATCCAGCCCAACACGCTTTTCCAAAACATCCACGCTCTGGGCAAAACCGGCGGAGACAAACCCGCCATTGCGCCCCGATGCACCCCAGGCAATGCGTTCCCCCTCCAGCAGCACAAAATTTTGCCCGCGCTCGCGCAACATCGAGGCCAGAGAGAGGCCCGCCAGGCCGCCGCCAATAATACAGGTCTCTGTTTCCACATGCCCTTCCAGTTCCGGCAAAAGATCCGGCTTTGGCTCAAGGCGTTCGGCATAGTAGGTCTGGGGATAAGTCATGAGATAAGTATCGCCAAAAACAGGCGATTTCCAAGCTGTCCAAAAATTTAGACCAGCTCGCCACGTTTTCGGCTTAATCTCAAGTCCCAATTGAACCAAAAGAGCGAGTGAGGCGTGATATGGCGAAGGCATTACGTAATGGAGTGGCCGCTTTGGAGTCCACGACCAAGGTTACCTTGGCAATTTTGGCATTGGCCAGCGGCATCTACACCTATCTTGGCGTGCGCGAATTGCTGGATGGCACAGCCAATCTGGTTTTCTTCGGTGCGGTGATTTACGCGGTAGCGGTGTCGGTCGGCATTTTTGCCTTTTGGTCATTCCTCATGAAATTTGCGCCCCATGTGCGCTCGGGCATGTCCCGGCTTATGTTGTTCGTCGCCATGGGCATTGGCAGCGTCATGATTGTGGCGATGTCTTCGTGGCTCAACGCGGCGGCGCTGGCAGGCAGTGCCGCGCTGGAGCAGCATCTGGCAGAAACCATTGAGGATTATCAGCAAACGCTTAGCGAAGCGCACAACAACGCGCTGGCCGCCCAAAGCCTGTTGCCGGATATCCAGCTGGCTGCCAATCGTTTTGCCCGCCTGTCGAGCGAAGAGAACGCTTCTGGTGCGCTTACCGGTACATCTGGCACTGGCACGGTGGTGCAGCTTTTGCGCCAAATGTCGACCCAGCTAAAGGGCCTTGCCAGCGAAGTGGAAGCCTCGCGAGAACCAGTTAAACAACTGTTTGAGCAAGGCGGCGATCATCTGGCCCGCATGCGCCGCCTGGTATCGGCCAATGGCCCCATTGCCCCGCGCAGCGATGCTTTTGCAGAACAAGTGGTCGCGCTAACAGGCATTATTTCAGCCCTGCAGGAAACCTCGATCGCACCGGCGGTGAAACGCGCAGCCGATGATTTAACCCGCACCTTTATTGCGCCTGTGGCCAATGGTAATTCGCGAGATTTAGCCTCGCGCCAAACCGCCATTATCGCCAGAGTTCGCGAGGCCATTTCCGGTCAGGGTGATGCCTTGTCGGAAGCTGCCCAGGAAATTCTGGACCGCGAGTTGGTAAAGCCCAAGCGCTTCGTGCCGCTGTCTGCGCCCGAAGCTGTGCTGCAATATGCCGGTGAATTTGTGCCAAGCTGGGCCGGTGCCATCTCGATAGATTTGCTGCCGGCTGTCTTGATACTCATCATGTGCATTGTTCAAGCGGCCATTCGCAGCGAGGAAGACCCTAATGAATTTGCCAACACCATAACCGCCAACGATATGGTGCAGGCGCTTTCGCTTTATGACCGCTTACAAGACCACCGGCGGGACCGGCTGCGCGATGATGTAAACCGGGACAGATCAGCCGATGATTATGTGGTCCGAGAAGCCGCGTTGCGTGCAACGATTGAAAAAGAACAGGCCCACAAAACGGCACAAGACAAAAACCCGGCCCACACCAGCAACACGGCCCAAGCTAAAAATTCTACCCAGGGCAAGGTAACTCCCATCACCAAACGCGATGAGCCGAGGCGGAGTTAAAGCCCAACCATGAGCGACACAACACCTCAGCAATACCGCAAAACAGCATCTGATTACTTTCAGGATTATATGCTGCGTCTGCTATTTATCGTCATGTTGTGCGCTGGCGGCTACGTGCTGGCCATGGATTATCGCATGTTACAGCAGCAAGATGGCAGCTCAGGTGCCATCGACACGCTAGAGCCGGTTCCGATGATACCGGTTAGCCCTGCGGACCAAATCCGCCCTTATGTGCCAAGTTCGCGCCCCACCGGGCCGGGCCGCATCGCGCCAGACCTTACCCCGTTCAACATCCCGTCTGATCTGCAGGAAAAGAACGCGATGATTTTCCGTTTTGATGATGCGGGAACAATGCTGGCCTTTGGCACCATCACGCCCGGCACGTTGGGTGCCTTCGAGCGCGCTTTGCTAGGGCGCGAAGGCGAAATCAAGGAAATCGTGCTGCATTCGCCCGGTGGCTCGGTGCATGATGCCATCGCCATGGGCCGCCTCATCCGCAAGCGCGAAATGAACACCCGCGTGGTGGCCAATGGCTATTGCGCCTCATCCTGTCCACTGGTGTTTGCCAGCGGTGTGGAGCGTGTGGCCCATGAGACCTCATGGATTGGCGTGCACCAGGTTTACACCCCGCCCACCACCTTTGGCAGCATTCAGGATGGCATGGATCAGGCGCAGCGCATCAGCGCGCTTTGCCAAACCGCCCTTGTTGATTTTGGTGTTGATCCAGCCCTTTGGATCAAGGCAATGGAAACCCACAAAGACAGCCTTTATGTGCTGACGCCGGAAGAAATGACAGAGCTAAAACTGGCCACCGAAGTTATCAAGAAAGACGCGGGTTAGACATGGCAAAGCTGATTCTCATGCGCCATGCCAAATCATCATGGGCGCAGCCAGCGCTAAGCGATCACAATAGACCGTTGAACCCACGCGGACGTGAGGCTGCCAACAAAATGGCAGCGGCTTTAATGGCGCGAGATTTACGGCCCCAAGCCATCATCTGTTCCACCGCTGTGCGCACCAGAAAAACGCTTGTGCCCTTGCTGAACCTGATGAAGGGCACGGTGTCCCTCACCTTTTCAAGTGAGCTGTATAGTGCTTCCGCCCATGATTATATGCAGATGGTTGCGCACCACGGCAAAGACCTGAAACCCGATGATATTTTGATGTTTATCGGGCATAATTTTGCCATTCAGGATGCGGCCTTGCAGATGGCTGTAAAAAGCCAAACGCCCGCCTATCAGAACCTCAAGGAAAAATTCCCCAGCGGGGCYATTGCRGTRCTTGAGCTTGCCAATGGATTTTCATCATGCGGGCCAAATTCAGCGRTTTTAAAAGACTTTCTGCGCCCCCGGGATGATTTATAARATTTTCAATTTTTGCATCTGCCACAATTCATGCCTACATGCGTAATCGCAGGAGGCGACTGAATTGAATTTACTGGATAGTCTTGATGATGCCGCGCGCCAGACAATGGAGCGCGCCGAGTTGCTCAAGAATGATATTGCGACGCCCACCATTCGCCTTGGCGTAACAGGCCTGTCGCGCGCCGGGAAAACCGTGTTTATCACCGCGCTTTTGCACAATCTTATCGAGGGTGGCCGCTTGGCGTTGTTTGATGCCCACGCCCGTGGCCGCATCGCCAGCGCTGCCCTGCAACCCCAGCCCAATGATGATGTGCCAACCTTTGATTATCGCGCCCATGTCAAAGACTTGGTGATGCAGCGCAAATGGCCGCAATCCACCCGCCAGATTAGCGAAATACGCCTGACGCTTTCGTTTGAATCGCAAAGCCTGCTGTCGCGTATTTTCAAGGCCAGCCAGCTCCATCTGGATATTGTCGATTACCCCGGCGAGTGGCTGCTGGATTTAACGCTGCTGGATAAAACCTATCGTCAATGGTCTGATAGCGCGATGGCGCTTGCGGCCAAAGACAACCGCAAAAAGCTGGCGCGCAATTGGCAYAAATTCATCAAGGCGWTGGATGGCGACCCCGATGATCTGGAAGCGCTGGCGCAAAAGGGTTCTGATGCGTTCAAAACCTATCTCAAAGCCTGTCAGGGTGATGAGCATGCCTTATCGATGTTGCCGCCGGGCCGGTTTTTAATGCCGGGAGAAATGGACGGCTCGCCCGCCCTTACCTTCTGCCCGCTGCCCGAGCAAACGCAAGAGCAGGCACCGCAATTTCACGCCCTGATGGAAAAGCGATATGAGGCTTATAAAACTCATGTCGTGATGCCGTTTTTCAAAAACCATTTTGCCAAGTTGGATCGCCAAATTGTGCTGGTGGATGTGCTGAACGTGCTCAATGCCGGGCCAGATGCGATCCACGATTTGGAAGCCACGCTGGAAGATGTGTTGCGCGCCTTTAAGCCGGGTAAAAACTCATGGCTGGCAAGCATTCTTGGCAAGAAAATAGACCGTATGGTGTTTGCCGCCACCAAGGCCGATCATCTGCATCACAGCGATCACGACCGCTTGGAAGCCATTTTGGATCATCTGATCAAGGGTGCCGCCAAACGTGCCAAATTCTCAGGGGCCAAAACTCAGACCCTGGCGATATCCGCAGTGCGGGCAACGCGTGAGGCACATATTTTGGTCGATGGCGAGACCGTGCCGGCCATTTTGGGCACACCTTTGGCCGGAGAAGATGCAAATGGCATCGTCTATGACGGCACCAAGGAAATCGCGCTGTTTCCCGGAGATTTGCCCGATGACCCGGCTCAGATTTATCAACAAACACCAAGCGAAGCCGAAGATCCATTGCGCTATTTGCGCTTTCGCCCGCCAAAGCTGGAAACAACTGCGGAGGGCAACACGCTTTCCTTGCCGCATATTCGATTGGACCGGGCCTTGCAATTTCTGCTGGGAGATAAATTGGCATGAGCCAGACCCAAACAACAAAGACCAAAACCAAAACACGCAAGCCCAGCGCCACATTGCTGAGCGAAACGAAAATCGTCGTGCCGAGCGAATTGGTAGCTGAAACGGACGCGTTCGAGGCACCTTTGCGCGCACCGCGAAAGAAGCGCAAAAAGATTACGCTTGGGCGCGTTTTGTGGATCAGCTTTACCGGCCTTTTAGCACTTGGTCTTGGCTTGTGGGTGGACACGCTGATCGCCGATCTGTTTATACGCACGCCATGGCTTGGCTATGTCGGGCTTGCGATGATTGTGCTGTTCATTGGCACTTTGCTGCTGCTGGCATTTCGCGAGTTTGGCGCGCTATCGCGCATGGACCGTATCGATGCGTTGCAACGCCGCGCCGCAAAAGCGCACAGCCAAAATGATCTCAATCAGGCGCGCCATGTCATCCGCGATACGCTGGCGCTGTATGCCGGACGCCCTGAAACCGCCCGTATGCGCGCCGATATGCAAAGCGCGCTGGACGACGTTATGGATGGCAGTGATTTGATCGCCCTGACCGAGCGCGATTTGCTGGGTGATCTGGATAAGCAGGCCAGTGTCATGATCATGCGTGCAGCCAAGCGCACATCTCTGGTCACCGCCATCAGCCCGCGCGCCTTAATCGATGTGTCCTATGTCATCTGGGAGAATTTGCGCCTGATCCGCCGCCTGTCGCAGCTTTATGGCGGCCGCCCCGGCTGGCTCAGCTCCTGGCGTTTAACTAAATCGGTGATGGAACATCTGGTGCTAACCGGCGGCATGTCGGCCACCGACAATCTCATTCAGGATGCATTGGGCCATGGTCTGGCGGCAAAAGTATCGGCGCGCCTTGGCGAGGGTGTCATCAACGGCATGCTCACCGCTCGCGTTGGCCGTGCCGCCATGGCCGTATGCCGACCACTGCCACATCTGGCCACCAAACCGCCAAGTCTCAAAAGCATTTTTTCCGAATTAACGCGCAGTCACGCCGACTAAACCGGCGCGATATCCGCCCGTTTGGCGACACTCAGCAGCACCAGCCCCACGACACCGCCCAGCAAAAACGCCAGCGCCAGCGGCACGGTGCTTTGATCATAAAACCGGCCAAAGCCAATTGAGATGATCACCGCGATGATGCTGGACAGCGATGAGATAATCGACGCGCCAAGGCCAGCAATACGGCCCAGCGATTGCATCGCCATGGCGTTGAGATTGCTGATCAGAATGGCATAGCAAAAAAACATCGCCCCGCACATAAACAAGAACGTCACCAGTGGCGGTTTTCCTGCATAGAGCAGGCTGATCAGGAACAGCACGGAACTAAGCCCCAGCATGCCCAGCAGCGCCAGGAATGACAGTTTCTCCATGCCCCAACGCACCACCATCTTGCTGTTGAAGAACGACGCCAAGCCGATACCCAATGCCATCATCGCGAAATACACCGCGAACATGTTGCCCGCATCATAAATGTCATGAAAAATTGACTGCGCGATGCTGAGATACAGCAGCATGGCACCAAACACAGTACCCAGCGCGATAATACAGCACATCACTCTGATATGGCGCAGCACGCGCGCCGTATTGCGCATAAGTGGCCCGATGGAGAGCGGTATGCGTTTGCTCTTTGGTAGGGTTTCCATCTGGCGCAAATACAGCCAGCCAAAAACGATAACGCCCATGAAAAGATAGATGAAAAAGATCGCGCGCCATGACGACAATGCCATCGCCAATTGCCCAAACGCGGGGGCCAGCATCGGCACTAATATGAACACCATATAGATGAACGACATGATGCGGGCCATGGCTGCGCCCTCAAACTGATCGCGGATCAGCGCGCGCGAAGCTATTTTGGCACCCGACACCCCAAAGCCCTGAATGATCCGGCCAATCAGCATTTGCTCCATATTCTGGGCATTCATGCAAATCAGCGAAGCCATGCAGAAAATCAGCAGGCCGATAAACATCGTTGGTCGGCGGCCAATAGCGTCGGAAAATGGCCCAAAGAACAACTCGCCAAACACCATGCCAAAAATGAACATGGAGATGACCAGTTGCGTGTCATTAAGATTGGCAAGGTTGAAGGTCCGGCCCATCTCGCCAAGCCCCGGCAAAACGGCATCAATGCTCACCGCAGAAAGCGAGGTGACCAGCGAGAACAGAGCGATGAATTCAAAGATATGGAGAGGTTTTTTTGGCCTAGATAGTTTGGATATCAAGCGAATGGACATCAGGCCCTATTCATCATCGTCATAACGGCTGGGCTCAAAATGCTGGATCGCCGCAACAAAGTCGTCCTTGTCACTGCGCGTGCGGTGCGACCAAACACGGTAACCCTTGGTTTTACCAAACGGGCCAGGCAGATTTCTATACATAAAGGACCAAGGATATACGCCAGCCTTTTTGGCCTGCGCATCGCTCAAACCAATCGCCAATTGCGGCAATTTGCTATCCGCATAAAGCTTGTGCCACAGCATATCGTCCCAGCGCATCATGCCGGATGCCACACGGCGATCAAGGACACCCTCTTCATTGATGATCAGTACCGGGCGCTTGTCTAAAACAAGTTTCGCCAAAATAGCGGCAATACCGCCAAAGACGCCCAGCAACAGCCAATCCAGATTACCACCAACACCAGACAAAACAGCCGCAAACTCCAGCAGCACGGCAACAACCGTGGCTGCAAGCCAACTGCCCATGCTCACACGATTAATCTGCGCGGCGAAAGGTTTAACATCGCTACTGGTTTCGACCACATGACTGGTTTCGGCCACTGGATCGTTTTCAGGTACTGGATCGTTTTCAGCCACTTGGGGCTCCAAAATATTCAGGCCAAAATTTGCCCACACCTAAATAGGCATGCGCCACATTGGCCAAGCAGGCAGACAATTCCTAGACTAGGAAAATAGCCATCAGGACAAGCAGAACAATCATTGAGATTGTGCCGTATTTCGACAGAGCAATGAACAAATCATAAGTGGATTCGTGCTCTGGATAATCCATGGCGTTTTTAGCGTCGTCAGACATAGGTGACCTCAGTTTTCATTAGGCAGCACGCAGATTGAAACAAGCTGCGTGCTTTGAACCTGTGTTACAACAGCACTGCTTGGTTCGCAATGCCCAAACATATGCGCTTAACGCCATTAGTCTTCAATGGCTTCCAATTCATCAATAAGACCTTCGATAACGGAAACGCCCTTTTGCCAGAATGTCGGCTCACTGGCATCCAGGCCAAACGGTGCCAGCAGTTCTGAGTGGTGCTTGGTGCCGCCCGCGCGCAGCATATCAAAATACTTGTCTACAAAGCCCTCAGCACCGGAACTGTAAACCCCGTAAAGCGAGTTCACCAGGCAATCGCCAAAGGCATAGGCATAGACGTAAAACGGCGAATGGATGAAATGCGGGATATAGCTCCAATAGGTTTCATAGCCCTCGCCCAAGCGTATCGCAGGACCAAGACTTTCCGCCTGCACGCTCATCCACAAATCGCATATTTGCTGTGAGGTCAGCTCGCCTTCACGGCGCGCCTCATGCACCTTGCGTTCAAACGAGTAAAACGCGATCTGGCGCACAACCGTGTTGATCATATCTTCAACTTTGCCGGCCAGCAARATCTTGCGTTCYTTGTTGCTRCTGGCGCGYTCCAGCAAGGAGCGGAAGGTYAGCATTTCGCCAAACACACTGGCGGTTTCRGCCARGGTCARCGGCGTGGGTGCCATCAATGCGCCCTGCCCRCCAGCCAAAACCTGATGCACGCCATGGCCCAATTCATGGGCCAGCGTCATCACATCGCGGGTTTTGCCTTGATAGTTGAGYAACACATAAGGATGGGCACTTGGAACAGTGGGATGSGCAAAGGCACCGGGTGCTTTACCCGGCCGTGTTGGCGCATCAATCCAGCTCTTRTCRAAAAARTCRCCRGCAATTTGYGCCATYTCAGGCGAGAACCCTTCATAGGCATCCAGCACAATTTTGCGCGCGCTGGACCAKTTAATCGGRTCRGCAGTGCTGACCGGYARCGGCGCATTGCGGTCCCAATGGTCGAGCTGATCCACGCCAAACCAGCTGGCTTTGAGCTTGTAATAACGGTGCGACAAGCGCGGATAAGCATCTTGAACAGTGGCCACAAGCGCATYCACMACCTCKCGCTCCACCCGGTTGGCAAGGTGGCGGCTATCAGCCACATCCTCAAAACCGCGCCAGCGATCGGTGATTTCCTTATCCTTGGCCAARGTGTTGGTGATCAAGGTAAAGGTGCGCATATTCTCRGMAAARGTYTTRCTCARRGCCTCAGAAGCRGCTTTRCGGGTTTTGCCATCCTTATCAACCAARCGATTGAGYGTTGGTTCCARYGGCAACGTTTCGCCATCYACGGTAAAGCGCAAATCAGCCATGGTTTCGTCAAACAACCGGTTCCAGGCGCCAGCRCCGGTGATTGATTTTTCCATGAACAGCTCTTCAACCCGGTCTTCCAGCTGATRTGGCTTGTCCTTGCGCAAATCTTCCAGCCAAGGGTGGTAATAGGCCACTTCAGGCGCTTTYAGCAGCGCYGCAAACCCGGCATCRTCAATCTTGTTCAACTCCAGCGCAAAGAACAAAAGCGGGGTTGCCAGATTGGTCAGYTTTTCCTGAATRTCGCCGTAGAAYTTTGCRTGTTTGGGATTGGTCGTATCKCCCGCATAAACCAGYCCGGCAAAGGATGCGATRCGGCCATTGATRTCATCAATCAYTTCATAGGAYTGAAGCGCCTCAAAAATYTTGCCTGGGTCRTTTTTGGCCAGYTCCTCAATKTGCCCCTTATAGGTTTTGGTGAACTGCGCGCACAGCTCACCCGATTTTTTCAGATCATCTTTCAGATCATCRCCATCCATAGAGGAATAAAGGTCCGTGAGGTTCCAYTGCGGCAAATCGCCAAGCTGCTTGTCTGAAGAACCRGTATCAGCGGCATCAAACACGCGKGATTGCTGCAAGGAGTTAGTTAGAGAATTTAGGGACATGCATATTCCTTGGAAGATCAAATTGAACGAGGCCGAGCGCCAACYCGTATTTAAGAACTGGAGGTGCCAGCAATCAAGTGCCGCACTTATTGCAAATGGTTTAGGCCGYGAAAGAACCATCCGTCAAATTACATGGCAATGGAYGCTCATGGCTAACAGATTGTTAATATGTTCCGCCCCACTGTTCCATTTCGAAACGAAGAGCCGATCTTGATTCGGTAGTAATGAAAAAGTCTGTATCGCGTGCTTGTACTAGTAGCTGTTGATGACCCCGGCCTGCGCCAAACCATCACCCAATCCATTCAGATTGAATATCAAAACTTTGTGGTGGCTCGCTCGGCGTCGCAGGTGTTTGACGCTTTGTCATCGCACAACCCAGACATTGTTTTGCTGGATGCATGGTTGCCGGAAACCGATACGCGGCAGATGATTTGCGCCATTCAGGAGCAAGCGCCGCGCTGCAAGATTATCGTCATGAGCCGGCGCGATGACCCCGCATCTATCCGCGATGCCTTGAGCTGGGGTGCGGCCAATTATCTGGAACTCAACCGTTCCGAGGCTTTTATTCAGTTACAGCTACGGTGCTTATTGTCGGGTACTCAGGCTGGCTTGCAGCAAATGAGCCTGCGCGACGAAGGTGCGGCGACATCAGATAATCCGGCCAACGGGTTCTTCAACAATGATGCGAAAATGCTGGCCAAAACCCAAGAACAGTTTGAAAAAACGCTGGGTAATGGTGTGCCAGTTATCATTGAAGGGGCCACTGGAAGCGGCAAGGCAACGCTTGCTCGCCATCTGATCCATGGCCACATTCCGCAACAGCCAGGGTTTGAATTCTCGGCCAGCAGCGACAGCATGAATATGCTGCAACAGCAGCTTGCGGCGCGGCGCGGCAAGCAGTGGGTTTTGGTCAAACACGTTGAAAATGCCACGCCTGAAATGCAGCAGGCCATTTTGGGCCTTTTGGATGAGGGACATTTTGTTGTTGCCACCACCCGTGGCCGGTTGATGGACCATGTGATCGGCAATCGGATTTGTCATGAATTGTATAGTCGGCTGTGTACAGCGCCCATCTGGGTGGAAAAAGTTGAAGACAGGCCCGCAGATTTGCACCTGGTTGCGCAGGCTTTTCTAAAGGAAGCCATCCAATTAATGCAGGTGCAGGCCAGCAATGAAAACCGCCTTCTGCAAACAATTGTCGAGCAGCGTTTTGCCAACGGTTTTTGGGGCCTTCGCCAACGAGTTTTTCTGGAGCTTCTTAGCCAGCAAACCGAAGATAAGCCGGAAGCGGCACAAAATGCTGATCTGTCGCGCGGTGCGGCTGGCCACAACCAGTACCCTGCTGTGGTGCAGCCCGTTGCAGATTTTGCAAGCATTAAGCTGCTGGATGGAACCGGCCAAATCCGGCCATTAGCTGACATAGAAGATGAAACTGTGCGCTTTGCGCTGGAACATCTTGGTGGACGATTGGGCAAGGTTGCAAAGGCGCTGGGGCTGGGCCGCACCACATTATACCGAAAAATGACACAATCATCTGGAATTAAGGCAAAAGCGAATTGCAAGACGCAGAAGCTTGCAACCACCAATTCACAGATTATCACGGAAGCAGAAAGCCAAGATCAACCCGCTGGGGCAGCCATTCAAAAGCCGCATAAAAACCCAGCAAAAGCCGCGTAAGCATCAAAACTCGGGATTAAATTGTCACATCAAGTAAACAAATCGGTGGTTCACACAAAAATGAACAAAAGATTCGTTCCGTTAGCTTGATATTAGTGCAACTCCTGATAAATCCTAATTCATACATTTATGGCATCATTGCGCGCATGGATGCCTGGGAGACTTTTTATTGTGAAACTTTGTATGAAGCCGAAATTGATTAAACACCTAAATACCTATTTGCTGATGGGTGCGATAGCCGCGCCCGCCATGCTTTTCTCGCAAGCGTCATTTGCTGTAACAGCGCCGCCCCCTGCCCCTATGGAAGTTGCATCGATTGATGCCACCACTGAGGCAGACAGCGCTGCTCTTATGATGGATGCCAAAGCAGCCAATGTGCTGCTGGCTGATACGTTGAAGGTTTTTGCCAAAACCAAGGCTGGCAAACTTGAAGCGGCAGACCGTCAGGGTATTGCGGATTTTTACACGGCTTCAGACTACAAAACCATCTGGATGAGCGACAGCAAGCTCAGCACTCAGGCGCGCGCTCTGGTGTATGATATGAGCATGGCCGAGCGCCATGGCCTGAGCCCGGCTGATTACACATTGGCGTTTTTGAACTCCGGTGAAGATTATTCTGCGAATACGGTTGATGTGTTTGCTGCCGATCTTGAGATGAGCCTTGCGGCTGTGCGTTATGCGCGCCATATCGCGTCGGGTCGTTTGGTGCCACAAAACGTGAGCGCATCGCTGGATATGAATCCAGAGCGGCCAAATGCCAAGGCAACGCTGGAGCAGCTTGCCAAAGCAGAAGACCCGCTGGCAGAGATTGCTACATTCCATCCAAAGCACCCGCAATACAAAGCCTTGTTGAAAGAGCTTGCTGCGGTTCAGGATGTTAAACCTGTTAAACAGATTGTTGTTGGCAAGGGCARATTGCTGAAACCKGGCAAGAGCGACCCTCGTGTGCCSRACCTTCGSGCCCGCCTGAAAGTGGCTGTRCCTRTCGCGCCGACACCTGAAGAAGGTGAGACCGCYGCTGAAATAGATGAAAACATCTATGATGAGGCKCTGGTTGCTGCGGTTAARGARTTCCARAAAGAAAACCGTCTGTCACAGGATGGYGTTGTGGGCCCTGCAACTYTGCGGGTYATGAACGGTGATCGCAATATCGACCGYAAGAGCCAGATTATTGTTAATCTGGAGCGCTGGCGCTGGATGCCAAAAGATCTTGGCAAGTTCCATGTCTTTGCCAATATCCCGGAATACCGGGTYTATGTGAGAGATAATGGCAAGGTTGTTCACACAACACGGGTTGTGGTTGGCAAGACCAAGCACAAAACCGTCGCCTTCACCGAYAAGATCGAGCATTTTGTGGTCAACCCGTCMTGGGGTGTTCCAAAATCYATCATCAAAAAYGAAATGCTGCCYTCGGCGCGTGCCAATCGYAGTTATTTCTCCAARCGYGGYTATCAGGTGTTTGCCCGTATYCGCGGTAGAATGCGCCGGGTTGATCCATCGCGCGTTAAYTGGAGAAACGTRAGCGCTTCTCAGATTCAGGTRCGTCAGCCCCCTGGGGCACGTAACGCKCTGGGCCGYATCAAGTTYATGTTCCCCAAYAAGCATTCGATCTACATGCATGACACACCATCCAAAAGCCTGTTCAAGCGCGAYRCSCGTGCCTTCAGCCATGGCTGTGTGCGCATCCATAATCCGCTGGAATTTGCCGGYGCTCTTTTGAGGTATGAACCTAARTGGAGTGTTGGCMGAATCGAAAAGCTGATTGGCGGCAAGGAAGCGACTGTTAAATTGGGTCAGTCTATCCCGGTACATATCGCTTATTTCACAGCAATTACCGGTGACAATGACGCAATCATCTACAAGCGCGACGTCTATGGCCACGAYGCCAAGATGATCAAGGCATTRAAGCTGWAAACAGCATATTAGCGGTTGCAATTAWAAGCCGTCCGACATTTATTGTGTCGGACGGCATTTTTGTGCCATATTTTGGGGGTCTTGAGACACCTGTCATTTGACTGAAATCAAAGCGGTGATGTGCAAAATCAACTTTCATGGAKAAGTGAAAGGGCTGCTTAACCTTAATTGTTTAAASTTTTAATTAGGTTAGGTTAATCACTACCGTTGTGGTTTTTTAYGAATGATCGGTTTTTGGATTAGCTTGGGTAAATAGCACTGCTACATGTTGTAGAATCTTTCGTGCTGCGTTTTATGGTTGGTCGTACACGGCCGACCCCGGGTGACTCTATGCYAAATTCCAACAAAACACGTTCCAAGAAAATCTCTCGCAAATCATCTTCATCATCATTTGCCAGCAARGCCATGGCCAGCTTTTGCGCRATGATGATACTGRCGGGCAGYGCCAYGCCTGCCCAGGCTGCCAATGAGCGCCGGTTAAAATTCTATTTTACCCACACCAAAGAAACCATCAACATCGTTTACAAGCGCAATGGCCGCTATGTGCCCTCCGCGCTGCGCAAGCTAAACAAGTTCCTGCGCGATTGGCGTCAGAACGAGCCAACCAAGATGGACCCCCGACTGTTCGATCTGCTCTGGTCTGTCTACCAGGAAGTTGGCGCTAAAAAAGCCATCCATGTGGTCTCGGCCTATCGCTCACCCAAAACCAACAAAATGCTGCGCCGCCGCAGCCGCGGCGTTGCCAAAAACAGCCAGCACATGCGCGGCAAGGCGATGGATTTCTTTATACCAGGTGTCAATCTGGGCAAATTGCGTGCCACTGGCCTGAAAATGGAAGTCGGCGGCGTTGGCTATTATCCAACCTCCGGCTCGCCCTTTGTGCATCTTGATACCGGCAGCGTGCGCCATTGGCCGCGCATGACCCAAAAACAATTGGTCAAGGTTTTCCCGCGCGGCGATACCACCCATACCGGCACCAATGGCCGCCAGCTCAAGCGCTATAAAGAAGCCAAGAACCGTCAGGCCAAATTGGCCAAGGTCGAGATTGCCCCGCTTAATACACGGCGCGGTGGCAGGCTTGCCCGCCTGTTCAATCGCAACAAGCCTAAGGCTACTATTCCAACGACACAGCAGACCCTGTCACGTGTCGGCAGCGAAAAAGCCACGGCAGCCGCCAAAAATGTGGGCGCTACACCGCAATCCAAGCCGGGTAACCCAGCTGCTAATAGCGGCCCTGGCAACGCACCAACAGATCTTCTGGCAGATACAGCCATGCAAGTGGCCTATGCAACGGCCCCTGCCCCTCGGCCAATACCGGCGCGTTTGATTGCGCTGCGCAAACTGGATGAAAAGCAAAAGCAATTGGTGGTTTTAGCAGCGCTTAAGGCCGATAAAGACAGGGTTTTGGCGCAAAACACCGGCCGAGCCTTCTCCAGCGCCTGGTCCAAAGTTGGCGATGGCCGCTCCACTGATGTGGCCTCTATTGCCGCCCCCATTGAGCCAGCAGCTGCGAAGGAAGACCGGGCAGATGGCGGCGCAAATACCCGCCAAGCACCCAATATGGCCAAGGCCGTTTTGGCGGCCCTCAACAGAACCCGCAATCTAAGCGGCGCTGAGCCAACGGATACTGAAGCCAACACCGAACAAGGTGGCTCAAGGTTCACCAACCCATCACCGGCATCCGCCGCCAGCATCGCCGCGACAATTCTGGCGCGCAGCGCACCTATCAATACAGGCGACAACGCAGCTCTCGTGAGCGCCTATGCGCCAACCGCACCAACGCCATTGACCCGGCCTGAATTTACCGCCGCCCTTGGCACGCGCCGCAATGCCCTGCAACAGCCCATTCAGCGCGCAGAGCTTGCACCGCCAGCGACACAATCCGCCGCCGCTGATATTACGGCCAATGACACGGGTAACGAAACGCCCATCGTAACAGCGCGGCTTTCCGTTCCAGCCATTCAGCCAAGGCAGCGCCCTGCGCCAAGAGCCCTGTTGACCAGAGCCCCGCTTGCAAGAGCTGCGCTGCCATCTCGCCGCACATTGGCGCCAGCGCAACAGGCTAATCTCGAGCCAAGCCTAACGGGACGTATTCCCGCCAGCGCCTTGCGCAAAAGCAAATCCGGGCTTGAGTTTCATGGCGGGGAACAAGCCGTTCTGGCGAGCATGATCACGCCTGAAACCACGCGCTCTGAAGAGTTCGCGCGTTTCCAGATGCCATCGCCCTATCGTTTTGAAGGGGCCTTCACCATGCCAAGCACGGTTGTCGTCAACCGCTTCGCGCGCAACAGCAGCAATTTACGCACCGACAAGTTCACCGGGCGCGCCATTGTTGCCACCAAAGTGGCACGGCTTTTAAACAAATAATGTAAGTTTGATTCAGGTGCTGCAGGCCCATCTGGGTACAGCTCAATATCGGCTGCGCAAAGGCGCAAGACAGGCCAAAACGGCCTGTCTTTTAAGTCAAAATTTCAGCTGCAGACATCTTAGCCGATATATTTCAAACTAAGAAAATACCGCYWMTCAGCTTACGTCTGGCACCATGCCRAGCGCATGCATATACAGATCAAGAATGGCTTCYTGCTCTTCGCGCTCTTCACGGTCCTGCTTGCGAATACGCACAACCTGRCGCAGAGTTTTCACGTCAAAGCCATTGCCTTTGGCCTCGCCATAAACCTCTTTGATATCATCCTGAATTGTCTTCTTTTCTTCTTCCAAACGCTCGATACGCTCGATGATGGAGCGCAATTGATCGTGGGCAATGCCGCCCGTGTTGGCACTGGATACGTCACTCATTTAGAAAGTTCCTTTAGGCAAAAATGTCAKGGGTTCAAAAAGTCAKGKGTTCAAAACTGAACTTGATACAAGTACAGCTATTAATGTTGATCAGGTTTKGCAACCTCATAGGCCGYTTTTTGAGCATCAGAKGCTTCTGTTTGATAGCTATCACGCCATTGSGCRTAAGGCATACCATAGATGATCTCGCGGCTTTGATCTTTTGATAATTCAATGCCYTTCTCATCGGCYGCATCGCGGTACCAGTTWGACAGGCARTTCCGGCAAAACCCGGAYARATTCATCAAATCGWTGTTTTGCACATCGGTGCGCCCRCGCAAATGAGARACAAGACGCCGAAATGCCGCCGCTTCCAGYTCMWSSYGRGYYTYWKYWKMWAWWTCWGSCATYWWAWYYTCYTYRMKMWTYWTTMMWYCMYCWWYWWRAWWCKKGYKRSCRWTWTWMWYRRSWCMKKNCTTGKCCCATTGCTGGCTTCACTATYGTGTTGATGCCAGGCAGGGCCATCAAATCCTTCAAAATGGGGTGCAGACGGTCCACCCACTGCGCAATTCCCTTATCATCAGACACCAAATCCTGCCGGACTTCCAGCAGCGCATGGGCTATGCCGCGCATGGTGCCATGACGATACATCGTGTCATTGGTCAGAGAGCCTTTGTATGGCTCATTATCACCAACAACAAGGTCGCCCGGCTTTTCCAGTGCATCAATAAATGGTTTTGCCGCCCGGCCATCCTCATCCCACAAAATGCCCGCATGCCAGGGCCGTGGCACCCCGCGCCAAATGGCAGTGAAACTGTGAAGCGAGATCAATAGAGGCGGCTTGCCGCTGGCAATCATATGATCAATCACCTGCGTCACCGCGCCATGATAGGGTCGATGGTACAGCGCCAAACGGCGCTCTTTTTCATGCGCATCGGCATGCCGGTTTCCCGGTATCACCGCCCCATCCGACAGGCGCATCAACGCTGTTGGATCATCCTCGCCRCGATTGGGGTCAATCAACAACCGAGAGAAAGTAGAAAGCACCGCCGGAACACCCAGCCGCTGCGCCAAACCAAGGGTCAAAGCCCGCATGCCGATGTCATAGGCAATATGGCGCTTTAGCTCCGCAGCYGGCAATCCAAGGTGCTCATARTGCGGCGGAATGGCATTGGTTGCATGGTCACASATCAGCAACAGGCCCGATGTCCAATCGCCCTCAAYCARCTCAAATGCAGGCCAGTCCGCGCCATGAGCGGTCACCTCATTGGCAGCTACCARCAYRTCGCCATCAAAAAGCGGCGCTGCACRCGCGCTATCGCCTGCATTTTTGAACAGATGGATATTGGATGACATAGTCGTTTGAAAAACCATTTGGCTGGAGGCGTGACTTTATCGATGCATGTGATCAGACGCGCATTATCACATCCTCAAAACATAGGGTGCCGACCAGCTCCTTGCCATATGTTCTTTTGATGAATTTGCTYTTGCCCACACAAAACCGGCAAATAGTGATGGACCGGCAAATAGTGATGGACCGGCAAATAGTGATGGACTTGAACCTGAACTCAGCTAGGAAATTATATGGGGTTCTGGCCTCAAAATGTTAAACACCGGATTTATGGCAATTATGAACCCACGCTCGCCCCAATTGCTGCCACTTGTTGCCTTGGTTATCGGTGCCATAGCCATGGGCAGTTCAGTTATTTTTGTCCGCTTTGCCGATGTTGGCCCTTTTGCAAGTGCCTTTTGGCGGGTTTTTCTGGCCCTGCCCTTTCTCTATATCTGGGCGCGTTACGACGCCCAAAAAACACCGAAAAACCCACCTGCCAAAAGTCGCGCGGCGGCATTCAAATCTTCATTTAGCTGGCCCGTTCTATTGTCGGGTCTGTTTTTCTCCGGCGATCTTATTTTCTGGCATCTGTCGATCATGAACACCAGCGTGGCCAACGCTACTTTTCTGGCCACCACCGCCCCGGTTTTTGTCATATTGCTAAGCGGGCTGGTTTTGTCAGAGCATGTCGGGCGCAACGCCTATGTTGGKYTGGGCCTTTGCGTGCTTGGCGGCATCGCGCTGGTTTATGCCTCGCTTGCCTTCACACCCGAAAATGTGCGCGGCGATGTGTATGGCATGATCACCGCTGTGTTTTTCGCCGGTTATTTCCTTACCGTGCGCATTGCCCGCAGAACGTCGAGCTCCGCTGCCATCATGTTTTCCAGCACGTTGGTAACCGCATTGGTTTTGGCCATTGCCGCCTTTCTGACCGGCGACCCCATAGTGCCCCAAAGCCTGCAAGGCATTGCCGCGCTGGTTGCAYTRGCYCTKACCGCCCATGTGWTGGGCCARGGCCTGYTAACYGCATCGCTGGGCTATTTGCCCGCAGCGTTTTCCTCGCTGGTGATTWTCATGGAGGCTATTGCCGCTGCCGWGGTGGGCTGGATCATTCTTGGCGAAGCGCTTTCCATTATTCAGATGRGYGGYGGYGSCTTGATTGTTTTGGGCATTATCTACGCYCGGCCCCGCGCAGAAMCACCAACATAATGGGTCASAGAATCAGCAGAACYRRASCARRYTGTGATCTCATCAACGCCRCAAATCACAGGTATTGATTRCCAAGTTGRTTGATTTACCCCTTAGCGGGATTAAAAGCYAAATAATTAGATGGAAAACAATCGCTGGYAGCGGAGCTAGATTGACAAGTTGAGCCTTATTGCGCAAAACAAACTTAATGAATTCAAAACGGTTAGCCGAYGCTTGCGTTCGGTCATAAACCAGCTACGCGATTCGCTATGAGCAACATAAACACAAACCAAGCGCTGATTATCGACGAGATGATGTCTGATACCTCAAATGAATCTCCAGTATTCTACCCAAGCTGGAAGACTGCCAAAGCGCTGGTACGTGTGTTTTTCTCTATATCAATACTCTTTTTCGGGGCCTYCGCCTTTGAACTAGCAACCCTTGATGCRGCCCATGCCGATTTGCGMCTRTGCAACAAAAGCGAAAGCCCAGTTGGTGTTTCTGTTGGCTACAGCAGYGATCGYGGATGGACGACAGAGGGCTGGTGGAACGTTGAAGCAGAGTCTTGCAAGATTATTTTGCCGGGTGATTTGAAGTCACAATATTATTACATGTTCGCCGTAGATTACGGTGAAGGTGGTGAATGGGCTGGCAAGGCYTTCATGTGCACCGCAGATAAAATTTATACGATCCATGGCATTAATGATTGTCTGGCGCGCGGTTTTCAAAAAACCGGTTTCTTCGAAATYAATACGGGCACCCAGACAAACTGGACCGTTCAACTTACAGAACCCACGCAACGTGGGACAGGTGGCAAATGAGGCGTAACCGCAACGTAAAGATTCTAGCAACACTCGGTCCAGCCTCGTCAACTCARGATATGATAAAGAAGCTCCACAAGGCTGGAGCGGATATTTTCAGAATCAATATGAGCCATGCATCTCATGATGTGATGCGGCAGGTCGTGGCTGATATTCGCAGTGTGGAGTCAGAAGTCGGCCATCCTATTGCTATTCTGGTCGATCTWCAGGGRCCAAAACTTCGTGTTGGAACTTTTGAAAATGATTCAATTACCCTGAAGCCTGGGCAAAAATTCACCCTGGATAGCGATCCGACGCCCGGTAACACCGAGCGTGTATGTTTACCTCACCCCGAAATTCTGGAATCTTTGGAGCCGGGTCACGCTATTTTGCTGGACGATGGCCGCTTGCGTCTGGAAACCGTTAAGGTCAGTGCCAAGGGTGCTGAAACTCGCGTGATTTCTGGTACAAAACTGTCCAACAAAAAGGGCGTTAGCCTGCCTGATACATTGATCCGCTCTGGTGCACTGACCAAAAAAGATCGCTTGGATCTGACCGCCGCTCTCAAGGAAGATATCGATTGGATTGCGCTGTCCTTTGTACAGCGCCCCGAAGACCTTGCCGAAGTGCGTAAAATTACACGCGGCACTGTTGGTGTTCTGGCCAAAATCGAAAAACCTCAGGCGCTGGAGCAAATCGACGAAATCATCGAATTG
The DNA here is from genome assembly GCA_002746425.1 of Hyphomicrobiales bacterium. Taxonomy (GTDB): domain Bacteria; phylum Pseudomonadota; class Alphaproteobacteria; order Rhizobiales. The sequence goes on from NVXB01000034.1 coordinate 29,488, forward strand.
TCCGACGCGATCATGGTTGCCCGTGGTGATCTGGGCGTGGAACTGCCCGTAGAGCGCGTTCCCGGCATTCAGAAAAACCTGATCACGCTGGCGCGTGAAGCTGGCAAGCCGGTTGTTGTGGCCACACAGATGCTGGAATCGATGATTACAGCGCCGGTGCCAACCCGCGCTGAAGTTTCCGATGTTGCAACCGCTGTGTTTGACGGCGCTGACGCCGTTATGTTGTCAGCAGAATCTGCAGCTGGTGATTACCCCGTTGAATCAGTTGAGACAATGAACCGGATTGCCGAGGAAGTTGAGCAAGATCCCAACTACTCCAAAATCCTCAACGCACAGCGTGCAGAGGCAGAGCCAACCGGCGCCGATGCCATTTCTGCCGCCTCGCGCCAGATTGCCGAAACGCTCAAATTATCCGCCATTGTTTGTTACACCTCCTCTGGTGCAACCGGCATTCGCGCGGCGCGTGAGCGGCCAGAAACACCCATCATTGCGCTGTCTCCGGTCCGCAAAACGGCACGCCGTCTTTCCATCGTCTGGGGCCTGCATTGCGTCGTCAATGAAGATGCCAAAAACGTAGATGGTATGGTCGATCAGGCTTGCCGCATTGCCTTTGATCATGGTTTTGCAAAGCCCGGAGAGCGGATTATCATTTCCGCCGGTGTTCCCTTTGGCACGCCAGGTGCAACCAATTTGCTGCGCATTGCCTTTGTTGGCAGTGACGGTCTTTCCGGTATCTAAAAGCTAGCCGATAGCTTTTCCTGAAATACTTTAATGGCTGCAACGACATCTTCGTTGCGGCCATGATGCGGCATGTGCCCGCAATTTTCATATTCAATCAGCTCAACATGTTGCAAATCACGCTTCAAACCGTGGGAGTGCAAATGTGGCCAGACAACGCTGTCTCGTGTGCCGGTTAAAACCAGTGCGGGGCAACTGATCTGGCCATAATCTTGCGACAAGGCAGCAAGGTTGGTTTTTAAATTGGCAACATCTTGCGCATTGGCAGCAAAATTGCTTGGCCGCAGCACCAGCTGCGCCGCAACTCTATGGGCATAATCATCCGGCATGGCATCCGGCGCAAAAACACCCGATACAGCATCGGATAGCAGTTTGAGACCAAGTGGCAGCGCAAACACCCAAGAGAACAGCGGCCCCACAATGCGGTGGCCCGCAAGGCGGTAATACAACGATACACCACCGGGCCAAGGATGCGTCGCTGGCGCGATAAACACCGCGCCTGCAATGTACTTGCCATGGCGCAAAGCGAAAGCCGCCACCACCGCACAGCCCCAGGAATGGCCAACCAGCGTTGCTTGCGAAATCCCCAGCCTATTGAGCAATTGTGCAATCACATCCGCCTGCAACCGTGGATCGGAATACCGCGCATGGGGCCGCGTGCTGTGACCATGCCCCGGACGATCAACAAAAATCATCCGTTGGTTTGATGAAAACCTATCGCCAAATGCCAACATCGCATCCCGCGATGAACTGCTGGCCCCATGGACGAAAACCAGTGGTGGTTTGCCCATGTCGGCATCAGCGCTGTTACAGTCCACATAGTGCAACTGCACATCGGCGATTTGAACCGTGGTGCCTTGGGCGGGATACCGCGCCTCAATCTCATGTGTCTTATAATGGGAATACAGCACGGCGATAATGGCAGCGCTCACCAACACTCCGGCCAGAATGGTAAAAAACATAATCATCAAACGAAAGGGGCCAGACAGGCTACCGAACAGACTAAAAGAACAGTGCTCAGATGGTTTGCCCTATGGCGCTGGTTTCCAGCGTTTCCAGCTCTTTCTTCACATTGTCCTGATACGGGTTGAGCACAATAGAGCGGTGCAGCGCTTCGTAGGCTTTCTTGTCTTCGCCCAGTTCTTCCAGAATAAGGCCCAGCCCGGTAAGCGCCCCATAATGGCGCGGCTCAAGCGCCAGGGTGACGGCAATATCGGCCAGCGAGCGACCATAATCATCGCTTAGGTAAAACACCGTGGCGCGGCGGTTCCAGGCTTCGGCAAATTCCGGCTCCATGGCAATGAGCTGATCCAGCACATCAATCGCCAAAGAGTAATCCTTATTGCCAATAGCATCATCAGCGCGCGACAGCAGCAACTCTGCGGTTTCGCCCTTGGCAGAACGCCAGATTTCATCAATTTGCCCCGACAACCGATCTGCCTCAAGGGGCGATTCGGCGGTTTTCAGCTCCTCAAACAACCGTTCAAGGCGCGGGTCATCAGCTATCGATTTGGCGGAGGCTATGGACGGTGCAAGCGGAATCAGCAGCAAAGCCCCAAGGGCCAGCATAATGCGCGAAAAGAGAGCAAGGCGTTTAATCATGGCAGGAGCTTAACCCGCCATCATGCACTTGCCAATCACTTCCGCGCGATGACCGCAAAGGGCGCGCGTGTTGAACACAAAAGAGGGTGCATGGTCAACGCAAAAAGGGCTCGTGAAATAACTCTCACGTGCCCAATTAGCGACTAAAACCAACAGTTTCTAATTAGCCCTGACGAGCTTTGAAACGTGGCTTAACCTTATTGATGATATATACGCGGCCACGGCGACGAACCACACGATTGTTACGATCGCGAGTTTTAAGTGAACGCAGGGAATTTTTGACTTTCATCGTACTAACTCAAGCTTTTCTATTTCCAGGCCATCTCCCCACAGCGCCATTGGTGTCGCTTGTGGTTCAACAATTTCAAATTCCAAATTCTGAAACATTCAGAAAAATGGTGGGCACGACTGGGATCGAACCAGTGACCCCTACGATGTCAACGTAGTGCTCTACCGCTGAGCTACGCGCCCCGCATATTCCATATCTTCACAGATCACGAATAAGGAGATGACGCGATATACAAAAGGCGCTCGCGCTACGCAAGGCCTAATGCAGTAAATAGCACTACAAATGCACTTATGCGGCCAGCAAACGGTCTACTTCGGTTACCAACTCGCGAAGATGGAACGGTTTGGACAATACTTTGGCATCTTTTGGCGCATTGGAATCCGGGTTCAGTGCAACAGCAGCGAATCCGGTGATGAACATAACCTTCAAATCCGGATCAAGCTCTGTGGCTTTGCGTGCCAGCTCAATGCCATCCATTTCCGGCATGACAATATCTGTCAGCAAAACAGTAAACGGTTCCTCGCGCATACGATCATAAGCGCTCTGGCCATTGTCGAAATCAATAACCGTATGACCGGCATTTTGCAGCGCCTTGGCAAGGAAACGGCGCATATCATCATCATCTTCTGCAAGCAAAATGTGAGCCATAGATCTTTAACTTTCTTTTTCAGCCAGCTCTCGCCAGTTTTTATCGTCTTATCTTTTAACCAAGCTGACACGGCCTTTACGGCCGTTTAGAAGGTACAGCTTATTTTCCCGATATGTTTGAAACAAATTTTCCGCACATTTCAAGCAAACACAGCTCTTTATGCGCATATATGGTAAACACCCAATTTAGCTTTTGGACCTTTTATCAAAGGCCCGCGAGCTTGGCGAATGTAACAGCTCCAGACATTTATCGACGTATTTATACAAATATGCCAGACTAATGCTTAATGACTAGTGAGCCAAACACACAAAGCCCGGTAATTGCGCATCTGGAACCTCAGTTATGCCCGCAATTCATGCCGTATCACGACTTTGAGCATGCGCCCTCTTTCGAGGTGCTTGGGCATGAAAACCAAACGCAGCCGGTGATTTTCAACTCTCCCCACAGCGGATGCCACTATCCAGACCGTTTTATTGCGCTTTCGCGGCTTAACCGCACATCAATCCGCGCTTCCGAGGATATGGCCGTGGACCGATTGTTCAGCCATGTGCCAAGCCTTGGGGCCGTTTTGCAAAAGGCCAATTTCCCGCGCGCCTATCTGGATGTGAACCGCGAGCCCTATGAGCTGGATGCGGGCATGTTTTCAACGCCGCTGCCGCCCTATGCCAACACACGCTCGATACGGGTTAATGGCGGCCTTGGCACCATCGCCAAGATTGTTGCGGAAAACCACAATATCTACGCATCAAAACTAGACACCGATGATGCGCTGGCCCGTATTGAGCTGATCTACCGGCCCTATCACGATACGTTGCGACATTTGCTTGCCAGCACCCATACGCGCTTCAACAAGGCATTCCTCATCGATTGTCATTCGATGCCGTCACAAACCAGGCCATCACAAACAGGAACAAGCCAAATAGGATCAGGCCAGGCAGGCAGCGCCAAACGCTCGTTTTATCAAAAGCGTCGCCCGGATTTCATTCTTGGCGACCGCTATGGCACCAGCTGCCGCAATGATGTGGTCGATCACGCCGTCAAGCTGTTGCGGGGGGCAGGTTTTGTTGTCACTAAAAACAGGCCCTATGCGGGCGGTTTTATCACCGAGCATTACGGGCGGCCCCAGCGCCAGCTCCACGCCCTGCAGATAGAGATTAACCGTAGCCTGTATATGGATGAAGATACGCTGGAACTGCATGATGGTTTTCCCAAATTGCAAGCAGCCCTTGCAATTTTTACCGAAAATCTTTTGGCCCATCCGGCCTTTGCGCAAGAGGCAAGCGTGCCCGCACAGAACCTCGCCGCCGAATAATACGCCACTCAGAAACTGTTGAAACCAAACGGCAGGCAAAAAAAAGCCGTAGCACAAAGCCACGGCTTGAAGTCTGGGAGGAAACGCCCAATTTGGGCAATAGCAGCATTAGGGAGGAACGAAATGCTGCTATGCACACAAGATGTCGCTGCAACGCACAAAAGTCAAGTATCTCGCCGCGTCAGGTTTTCGCAATTCCCATTGCTTGCGCGTTACTCTCGACCTAAATTGGAATTTCAAACGCTTCTCAACCTTCAAAACCCTCGTGATCAGTAATTTTTAATTATAATTATCAACATGTTATGTAATTATGACTGAGAACAGATCGCCGGACCATCAAAGCCATGCCAAGGATGCATATCTGCCATGCAAGACCTGATTTCTGTTCAAGCCGGTGTTCCCGACATCATCCGCGAGATGGCTCAGGCCACTTCAAAAGTCATTCTTCCTTATTTTCGCCGGCCAACGAACATTGAAAACAAGCTGGTTTCGCAAGGTGATTCCGGTGCGGCGGGTTTTGACCCGGTTACCGAGGCCGACAAGGGCGCAGAAGCGGTGCTGCGGCAATTGATCAATCAGAAATTTCCCCATCATGGTATTCTTGGCGAGGAATATGGCGCGGAAAACCTTGATGCTGAATATGTCTGGGTGCTCGATCCGATTGACGGCACGCGCGCCTTCATTTCCGGCCTTCCAGTATGGGGAACGTTGATCGCACTTTGCAAAAACGGTGTGCCTATTTTGGGCGCCATGATCCAACCTTATCTCAACGAAATTTTCGTCGGTGGGGGCGGACACGCCATCCTCTCAACTGTTGATGGCAGCAAGAGCGACACGGTGTTGCGCACAAGGCCTGTGACAGACATTTCTCAGGCCACCATTTTCACCACGGATGCCAAATTATTTGAAGGCTGGGAGCGTGAAGCCTATGACAAGATTGAGGCACAGTGCCGGCTGAACCGTTACGGTTTGGATTGCTACGGTTATGCGATGGTGGCCGCAGGCATGGGCGATTTCAACATTGAGGCTGGCTTGCAAATTTACGACATTGCCGCGCTCGTCCCGCTGATTGAATCTGCTGGCGGGATTGTTACCAATTGGGATGGCACGTCGGTTGAAGGCCTGCTTAAGCGAGAACGCATGCGCGTGGTGGCATCGGGCAATAAGGAATTGCACCAATACGTTCTGGAGCAGCTAAAGGGCTGAACTAAGGGATTTATCGGCCCCAAAATGTAGCCGTGTGGGGCCTAATAACCACTTCCTGAGCCTGGAACAAAAGCATCAAAAGCCGCCCAGAACTGATCACGAAAGCGGTCGCGTTCCATCAATAATTCATGCAAGGCACCGGGCACAACAACCTGCCAGATGGAGCGCATATTATCCGAAATATTCTCAATTTCCTTGAGGGACACAACGCTATCATTACCGCTGGCAACGATGAGAACCGGCGTGCGGTTATTCTTGCCAAAATCGGCATCGCGCATGTCGGACATGGCCTTACATGCTGCATTGAGCCAACCGATGGTTGGTGCGCCAACCTTCAAAAACGGGGCTTTTTCAAAGATGCGGGTTGCATGGCCAAAGCGGTGTTCATCGCTGGTCAGCACGTTGTTTTTGAAAACACGCAGTTCCTTTTTGTTGAAAAACGGAACCGGGCGTTCTCCAAGGCCAAGGCCGTTCAGCGTGCGCATGATGGTCGCAACCGTCTTTTCCGAGGGCCGTGTACTGCCAAGGCCGATCAAAGGCGAGACCAAAACGGCCCGGTCAAACACAAAACTGCCCGATTGCAGCAAATGCAACATTACTGCGCCGCCGGTGGAGTGGGCCAGCGCAAAAAACGGTGCGGGACACTCTGGCAGCAGCACTTCGCGGGTAACCCGCTCCAGATCCGACACATAGTCAGAGAAATTATCGACATGGCCGCGCCAAGCCTGGCGCAATAAACGGTCTGAGCCGCCCTGCCCGCGAAAATCAAAGGCCAAAACAGCAAAACCGCGCTCGCGAAGGTCTTCAATCACTTCAAAGTATTTTTCGATGTACTCGGTGCGGCCCTGAATGATGCAGACGGTGCCCTTGCCCGGTGTTGCAGTTGCSGCCCAGCGGGCRCAGCGTATGTTCACGCCGCCATTTTCAATCCATTGCAGCTCTGCACCGCTTGGAATGGGATGTTCGTGAATGCCAACCAGACCGGGGCGAATGACAGAGTTGCCAGCCACTTCCGATGTCGTCTCAGGAGCAGTTTCAACGGGGGATTCCCCGCCTTGTGATGTATTCTCAGCTTCACCGGCATCGGTCACTAGCAGCACCTTCAAGACATGTTTATCCGCTCGTAGCATGRCASYGGYCCCAGTGCAAAACYGKGKGCAAAACCRGGTRAATGATTAGGCYTRMAGACAAAGCAAAACCGGCAACACCAATGGCGTTGCCGGCTTATGCAGGRCCGCATGATTCTTGTTCATTCATGCATCAGGGGTGCAGTTGATTTGCCCTGCAATTCCAATTTGTTAGCCTGTTAGTAGCGGATAACTTTGCGGCGCAAAATTTGGCCGCTATAGGCATCAATCTTCAATCGCAGCAAACGACCCCGGCGGTTTTCAGCCACCACAACGTAGCGGTTGCCTTTGCGCTTGATTTTGTGGAAATCGTGAAAGCCACGATGACGCAGGGCGCGGCGAATTTGCCGGCGGCTCATCACCTCATGCTGATATTGCGGCACGTAATAGCGTGGWGCATGGCGTCTGTGACCCCAGTTTTGGTGGCCTCGGTGGTTACCATTAGTGTAGATACCGACACCGCCATGACCACTTTGGAAGCCAAAGTAGAAACCATCAGCTTGGGCGGGAACTGCAGTAAACGCCATTAAACCSAGCGCGGCAGCARCAATAATTGTGTTCTTTTTCATCATCATATTCCTTCTGTATGTCCGGCGGTTGAGCAATGTCACTTGGRAGTARAWRTGCTGCCAGATCCGATGWGYSGACAATGCCAGAAGYCACCTGAACGAAAATGGAAGGGCTTGTTCAGTTTCAGTTCAGAAATGATAGAAGCTATATATTCCGCCATTAATTGGCCGGATTTAGCCTGCAATTAGCTTGTATTCAGCCAGCTACTTGAACCAGAAAACCAAATACCTACATTTTCAACACGGGCGCCAAACCTGGGTCCGTACAGCAATCATGATCGCCTCAAATCCTTAGGGAGAGGGATTGGAATGCTGGAGATGTAACCGCACCTGTTGCTCAATGGAGAATAGCTATGCGCACTTTTGATTTGAATCCACTTTACCGTTCAACCGTTGGCTTTGACCGCCTTTTCAATATGCTTGATGGCGTGTCTGGCAATGAAAACACCGGCTCYACCTACCCGCCCTACAATATAGAACGYACCGGTGACGCAACTTACCGCGTGACAATGGCCGTTGCTGGCTTCTCGGAAGATGAGCTGTCYATTGAGAGCCGTGAAAACACGCTGACTGTCAAAGGCGAAAAAACCGCAAACGAAGATGAGAGCGGCGAAGTTCTTTATCGCGGCATCGCCGGGCGCAGTTTTGAGCGCGGATTTCAGTTGGCYGAYCAYGTTGAGGTCAAGGGCGCGAACCTGGAAAATGGCCTGTTGCATATCGATTTGGTGCGCGAGCTGCCCGAAGCCATGAAACCGCGCAAGATTGATATTGCCAATGGCAACGTCGCCAAGCAGCTGGAAGCAACAGCCGCATAAGCGCTTTCGTTTTTCCAAAATCATGAAACAAATTGCTCCCGGTCGAACAGATCGGGAGCTTTAAATTGCCAAAATGTTAAATCGGCAGCCGCAGCACAGCTCTCAGTCCGCCCATATCGCTGTCTTCCAAGAGAATATCGCCGCCATGGACCAGCGCGATATCCTGCGCGATGGATAACCCCAGCCCAGAGCCGCTAGCATCCTGGTTGCGCGCTTCATCGAGGCGGAAAAACGGCTTAAAAACATCTTGCCTTGCTTCTGGCGGAATACCCGGCCCATCATCCTCCACAGCGATGCTCAATTGGCCTAATTCTGCCACGCTGGTGATATTGACGTTATTGCCATAGCGGCAGGCATTGCCCACCAAATTACCAAGACAACGCTCAAATGCAAGCGGGCGCACCTCCACCGTTGGCGGCCCTTTATGGGTGTATGTGCAAGGAATGTTTTCTAGCTTGGCGCGCTCGCAAACCGTCTGCAAAATATCCGGCAGGCTGACGAAACTGGAAGCTTCGCGCGAACTGCCACCAGCAAATGCCATATAATCCTGTAACATCCGCTCCATATCCTCGACATCATGTTCAAGGCCAGATCGATCTGGCGATGGTGACATCATGGCCAATTGCAGCCGGAAGCGGGTCAAAATGGTACGCAGATCATGGCTGACACCAGCAAGCATCACTGTGCGTTGCTCAATCTGGCGCTCTATCCGCGTGCCCATTTCGGTCAACGCTTGAGAGGCCTGGCGCACTTCAATGGCACCAGCAGGTGGCAAATTCTCGATTGATTGCCCCCGGCCAAACCTTTGCGCCGCTTCCGCCAATCGCTTGATGGGGCGGATTTGATTGCGCAAAAACAGAATAGAAATCAGCATCAAAACCAGCGACGTTCCCACCATCCACACCAGAAAGATATGGGAGTTGGAGGCGTAGGCCTGGCTGCGCTTGGTAAAATACCTCAACACCGCATCGTCAGCCAAAATCCGTACTTCGATCAGATTAGTGTTGCCAACTGTATCAATCCAAAAAGGTTTGCGCACGATATCACGAATTTCCCGGGCGAGAGTACGATCCAGCAGCGTAAAAAACGGTTTCGGAGCTGGCGGTGGCAAAGCGTCTTCAGGGAGTCGGTCGAGCCGAATTCGCAGTTTGCTCAAGGCAATCTTCTGTAAACCTGCAAAATCTTCATCGCTTGGATGCAACTCGTATAATTCCACAATGGCCGCAATATCGCGCGCCACGGCCTCGGACATGCGCTGGGTCACCAAAGACCAGTGACGCTCCAAAAACACAAACACCAACACCGATTGCAAAATGATCATCGGCGTGACCACAATAATCAARGAGCGGCCATACAGGCCTTTGGGCATGTAGCGYTTCAGGCGGCGGAAAAACCGCGCAACGGCAGAACGCGGCCGCGCCTTRTCGGGCTTCATACCAAATGAGGRATTGTCCTGATGGGGTTCTGTCACCACAATTGCRCGCTTTAATCTGACATCAAACGATAGCCGATGCCRCGCACAGTTTGCAGCAGCAGCGGGTTGGATGGATCGACTTCTATTTTGCGGCGCAGGCGGTTTATCTGCACATCTACAGTACGCTCRCTGGCATCGGCGGAATCRCCCAGCAAATCTGCCCGCGGCACGGTTTCTCCCGCRCGCTTRGCRAACAGCCGCAGCATTTCCTGCTCACGGTCGGTCAGGCGGATAACAACATTGGCGTTTTTCAGCTCACCGCGCTCAAGATGAAAAGTGTAGGGACCAAAACAAACAAACTCAACCAGCGGCCCAGCCTGCTCAATGCTTCTTTTGAGAATRTTATTGATCCGCAACAACAGCTCACGYGGRTCAAACGGCTTTGCCAGATAATCATCGGCYCCGGCRCTCAAGCCAGAAATCCGGTCATCAATCTCCGTGCGGGCCGTCAACATCAAGATCGCAATATCATTGTGATCGCGCAGYGACTGCGTCAGCTCAACACCACTTTCGCCTGGCATCATAACGKCCAGCACCATCAAATCGAAATGGATGTTTTTCAGGCTGTTACGCGCTGTCGCCGCATCAGCCGCAACGGTGACACGGTAGCCATTTTCCGACAGATAGCGGGACAACAGCTCGCGAATGCGGCTGT
>NVXB01000035.1 GCA_002746425.1 Hyphomicrobiales bacterium
ACTTCGATTGCCGCCGCCTGCCATTTTTTTAATGATCCATTGCCAAGATGAATTTGTGCCGCTGACAAAACATCCCGTAAATATTTCTTTTAACCTTAAAATTATTGACCAACATGATGGTAATGATTATCTAACAATACATTTACATTAATACCGTAATTTAAAATAAAATACCGCGATTGAAGACGACGATGGTATCATATTTGGACATGGACTGAATAATTACAACAGGTCGTCAGTAATGATAGAGTTGTTGCACCAGCTACTAGGCGATCAAAAAAGAAATTCGCTTTCTTGAAAAAAGGTTGGCTCTCCTGTGGCTACGCTGGTGATCTGAGCATAACATTATTAGGCGAAATTGTCGAACTCTATTGGTTCAGCGAAATCGGTTTTCAAAGCCTTTTAAGTAATGATGAACTAAGTTCGGGACTTGTTAATTAATGTCTTTTCATAACTAAGCAAATCAGATCCAACCCTGCGAACACCGGAGGTTTGTTATGTCTGATTTGTTTTGGTTGTCTGATCGTCAATTTTCCCGGATGCGTCTGTATTTTCCATTAGCCCATGGTGCGCCGCGTGCGGATGATCACCGGGATCATATTCGTTATCAAAAACGGCCTTCGTTGGCGCTGGTGCTCCTAGTGATTATGGGCCGCACAAGACCCTGTACAATAGCCTTGTGAGATGGAGTTGTTTGGGTGTTTTCGACTGTATATTCAGTGGTTTGTCCACTTTAGAAGAAGAGCCGAAAATACTGATGATTGATGCCACTCACCTCAAGGCCCAACGGACTGCTTCCGGTCTGGCAAGAAAAGGGATTGTACCCCGCTTGTTCATTGCCCGGCAGGCAAGCGAAGCGCCGCTGAGAGGGGATGTACAAAGGGCGGGCTGAACTCCAAGCTATGCGGTCGTCAATGATGAATACCGAGCGGCACTCAAGGCTCTAAAGGTATCGTCTCATGTATCCTATCGCGCAAGGGTCGCAGGCTCATGCACGCATACTCAAGAGACTTGTACAAAAAACGCCATAAGTTTGAACATATTCGGCAATCTCAAAGACTGTCGGCCCATCGCAACTCGATAGGACAGATGTGCAGACCTCTTCATGGCTGCAATTACAATAGCAGCAGTGTGATATGTTGAATTTAACGAGTCCTGATCCTAGGAAACGTGGGCATCTTAGATTGGATAGCTCTAGAAAATGTTAAATTTGATATGGACACGCCATATATTGATGAAGTGGTGACAAGTCCGTCTTTAATGAATAGTAACAATAGGTATATTTATCATTGTTAGCGTTACCGACTATGGTATTTACCATTCAAAATAGAAGAAAAATTCAAACTATATTTTGGTACTATCCACCCTATTCTGGAATGGTAACTTTATGCGGAAATGAACGAATAGGCTGGTCCCAAATTTTGATCCAGAGAAACAGTTCTACTCGGGCGTAAACTATAAACTTCAAAGTCTTGTAAAAAACAAAAAGCGCAATTTTTTTTAGGTAATCCCAATTTGGTGGAAGATATAGGTCGGATTGGCAAATTAAAAATAATGTTAGAAACTAAATTAACAATTCCCCAATTTATTAGGCTTGAAAATAGTTTTTCGTCCTAAATACATATTAATTTTATTACTACTGGCTGAATAGCTTTGTATAGTTTAAAGTAAATCTTCATTTCCCACAATTTCATCTATTTGTATTTCAATATCTTGAACATAATAATCGGGTATCAAAGATCTATTTACATTTTGGGCAGTAGAAACTTCGTTAATTGTGTTTTCTTTACCTAGTTTAGAGGCAATTAATTTTATTAAATTATATTTTGATATTCTCTTTGCCGTACCTAATTGGTATAAACGCCTGTCTGGCTTTCCTAGAATGAAAAGTTTTTCAATCTCTTTACACCATTGCAGAGTTGTAATGCCATTCCAAGTATGGTTGGTAAAACCATCTATTACTGCGCCAATTGGCCAATTGCTCACCCAATTCCAAAGTCCCTGTGCAGAAGGTCGTCTATCAGGTCCAATTATTGATACCCGTACAACATAGCCATTGTTAGAGGTTAAAACAATTTTTTCACCTAGAAGCTTGCTTGTACCATACGAATTACTACAATCCTGAAATTGATATTTTGAATAATAATCATCGGGCCCATGCCCGTTAAATACACAATCTGTTGAGGGGTATATAAATGGGATGTTATTTTCATCGATAATATTAACTATATCCATAGTCATTACAGCATTGATATGAAATAAATCCGCCTCATCAGAGGTTAATTGTGGTATTTTACCAACACAATGTATAATTAAATCAACATCAAATTCTAAAATTAATTTTGCAAAAACTTCTCTATTTTCTAGTGAATACCTATCGTCAAATACGTTTACTTTATGTGATTTGCTGAAGTGTTTTACACATGCCTGACCTAGCATACCCTTGGAGCCAATTATCAATATTCTCATGCTAAAATACCTGCAAATCGCATCTTATTTAACAGTTCTTTTGGGCTTAGTATTTTTGAAGTGCCAGAATCTATTGATTGACTTCCATGAACTAAAGGCGTTCTTTTGTTTTGGGAAGAATAAATTAGGCTTCTTAAATCAGCCGATATTCTCCAATAAGTCCCACAATCATCAGCAAAAGCCATTTCTTCTGCTGATGCAAGCGTTTCATGCATTTTCTCACCGTGGCGTATTCCAATAATATCGACTTCAAGTCTTCGTTCAGTGTGTAACTCAAGCGCCATGATTAAGTTTTTCAAGGTGGTCGAATCGGTTTTTTGAATGAATATCTCTCCGCCATTCGCATGTTGGAATGCATATTTAACTAAATCTACAGATTCTTGTAATGACATCATAAATCGTGTCATTTCCATATTTGTTACTGTTATTTTTTCTGAGTTTTCTATCTTCTTTAAGAAAAGAGGTATTACACTTCCTCGTGATGACATCACATTGCCATATCGAGTAACTGAAATCTTTGTATTCTTGCCATTTGAAATGTTGTCGCGAGCTTTAGCAATTGCTAACTTCTCCATCATAGACTTACTAACTCCCATGGCATTAATAGGATAAACAGCCTTATCAGTGCTAAGCATAACAAGAGATTGTACGTCACTTTTTGTCGCGGCATCTAAAACGTTTTGGGCTCCCATAATATTGGTTTTAACTGCTTCAAAAGGATTTAATTCGACAGACGGAACTTGCTTTAATGCAGCAGCGTTAAATACATGATCCATTCCTTCTGTTGCTTCCAAACAGGTTCTAAAATCTCGTATATCTCCAATCTTAAATTTCAAATTCTCATTGCTGAATTTGAAACGCATTTCTTCTTGTTTTTTTTCGTCTCGACTTAGAATTACTACTGTATTATTTTCCTCTTTTAAGAGCTCTGATGTAATGTGATTACCAAAAGATCCTGTTCCTCCGGTGATGAGATATTTGGGCATTTTTAACCTTTTTTGGTTTTACAGTTAAATGACGCTACGAAGAAAACCTTCAAAGCTATACTTTTGTGTTACGTACTTACCTAATTCCTGGTGAGTGTTTTTCAATTTAGACCGTTCCAGATTTGAAAAACTATCATCGTTTATATGTATGTAGTGTTTTCCACATTCAAATATTGGACACAAAGTCTCAGATATTGTTGGTTTACCTGATAAATAACTTGTTAAAATTCGAGGTGCTTCAGAATATATCGCTTCAAAATAATGAACGTTAATTATAGCTTTATACTTACTGGAACAATCATGTAATTGTTTCCCAAATAAATTGCTTTCAATATCTACTGGATATTTTTTTCTGAGTTCCTCAATTACAGGCCCACGCCGGCTGTTAGAGATAGAACCAAAGAAGATATATTTATCGTTGATAGGTTCCTTATATTTAACTTCAAAGTTAGGAAAAATTCTCGGTCCAAATACAATTTTGTTTTTTATTTTAGGCCAAATTTCAAGGGATTGGTAAAATTTATAATTAGAGGCGTTAATATCCAGAATCACATGTAATTTTTCTAAAGCATAGATTATATTCTTTTTATAATTATCTCTTTTCGATCCAGGCGCTACTTCTATCCCGTTAGGGTCTAAAAATTGCTCTGTTTGTATTCCAAGCTTAAATCCTGACCTAAACCAGTTTATTCCTTGCTTTTTGTGTATTCCGCAAAACACAATAACTTTATGTGGAAGTGTTAAACTCTCCATACCTTGTGCTATATCGTATGATAATTGATTTAAACCCGCATGTTTACTGATAAATTTCAGCATTCCATAATCTAAGGTGTAAGTATTCTTCATTTATAAAATTGCCTACGTAATATTAAATAGAAATAGGAATAATAAAATTAAAGTTATGTCATGATAAAAACACAAGGTGGATAAAATTGATGCTACGTAAAGTCAAGATTGTAACTTTTATAAGATAATTTTGGCATCGGGTTAATATATCATTAATGGTCCAATTATGGTGAATGTCCATCGTCAAGATTTTTGGGAGCGCTTGCAGTCTAGATTAAGCGAGATATTGGCTCATCCGTGTGTTGATACACATGGGGCTTTGTTGCGGCATTGCAAACGCCGTTGTTTGAATGTGTTGCGTTTGATCCTTTCACATTCTAGTAGAATGGTAGAGCCACGCCCGAAGGATGCGTCGGCAGGTGTCGGGTTTTGCAGGCTTTCGTGATAGCGGTGATGATTGTAGTGCTCGACGAAGCGCTGGATGCTGGCGTTAAGATCGCCCGGCAGAAAGTAGTTTTCCAACAATATCCTATTTTTCAATGTCTGGTGCCAACGCTCTATCTTTCCCTACGTATGGGAATGATATGGTGCGCCACGAACGTGATCCATGCCTTCTGCATTGAGCCAATCGGCCAATTCACCAGAGGTATAACTAGCACCATTATCGAATAGCAGCCGAGGTTTGTGTTGAATGGTTACACGGTCGCAGCCTGAGGCCTGTAACGCCAGTTCCAATGTATCGGTGACATCACTGGTCTTCATCATCGTGCACAATTTACAGGCGACAACGTATCGCGAGACGTCATCAAGAATGGTCGACAGGTAATACCACCCCAGCCACCGATATTGATGTAAGTGAAGTCCGTTTGCCACATCTGGTTGATGGCCGTGGTTTATCGCGGAATTCATCAGCAGCTTTTATGACGACGAAGGCAGGACTGGTAATGAGATTATGAGCCTTGAGAAAACGATAAACACTGGCCTCTGATACAAAATATCGCTGTGTATCGGTAAACCGCACTGCCAGTTCGCGCGGTGATAATCTCATCTCCTCCAGAGCCAAGTCGACGATCCGTTGTCTGACTTTCATCTGGAATACGGTTCCACACACACAAGGGCTTAGGAGAGCGATCCTCCAGCACATCTATTCCACCGGTCAGATACTTATCGTACCATCGATAGAATGTGGTGCGGGGAATACCGAGTTTGCCAATGGTTCGCTTGAGCGGCAGGTGGGATTGTTCCACAAGACGAATAATCTCAAGCTTCTCAGATGCAGGATATCTCATTCGATATCCTGCCCCTCCGCGATCATGCTTTTTTTGAGCAGCCGAAGCTCAAGCGTTTGTTCAGCAACAACTTCCTTCAAATCACGCGCTTTACGACGCAAGTTCTGTACTACGCCAGTGTTAGCTTCACGTGCCGTATCGCCTGCCAGACGCTTCTTGTCGGCTTCAAGGGTTTCCTTCGGCCAGGAGTAATACTGGCTCTGCGCGATGCCTTCTTGACGGCATAATTCGGTAATCGTGTCCTCGCCACGAAGACCGGCAAGAACAATTCTAATCGTGTCTTCAGATGAATAGCGCTTGCGTGTTTTTCGGCGGATATTCTTAACCGTGCGATCAGCCGCATCGGTATGGCGTTCGGGTGTATGCCTCATTCTTCAATCCTGAGTGGTGAAGATGAGCAAAAAGCTCTCCCTTATGCAATCAGGTTAAATTGTTCCATTGGCACTGACGGGGAACAGCGTGCATCAAATATCAGAGAAGAGTATATGTATTGACACCACCTATAAGTTGATTATTGAATGTGCTGTAAATAAAAAATGCAATCAAATAGGTGTCAAATGCATATATTTTTGCGAAAAATATTGGTATTTATTTTGTATTTTGGATTTGTAAATATAGCATTTGCTGATCTGTATCCTGTGAAGCCATTGGCACCCAATTGGTGTAAAAATGCAAAGTTATTTCTTACTCCAGTAGATGGGCGGAAGCAGGTTGACTGTAAAGCGCCAGATAAAGTTCCACTATGTATCAAATTGAATAACTATGGCTGTCTCTGGCAACCCTCGGCGGGATGGAAAGGAACTGACATAAAGAAAAACAATAATGGTGCACACGACAACAGAGGTAAGCGACAACATGTACAGATAAACAATGGTCATGCTGTTTTTACCCACCCGAAATGGTCAATAAGGGCCAAACTTCGTTGGTTTAAGAAAAGATCGCGGGGGAAAAGTTTTCTTAATTTGGCAGAGGGTTATTTGCCTTGGTGCGACACTCAAGGGTCAAAAAGATCGAAGAATGGGTGGTATAATTCTTGCGATCTCAAGGAACACGAACTTGTTGCAGGTAGGAAATATTGCTCGAGGCCAAGCAATTTAAAGCCGACTAAAGAACAATGTAACGCTTGCAATTGTCCAACAGAGATGGCGGGAAAGTGGTCCGACGGTACCGGCTTAAATATGCACGATAAACCAAAGCTTTTTAAGGTAAACGGAAAACCCACCGAGCTAATGATCAGGCTAACTCTGAGAAATTCAGTAAATGAATTAGCGGGCTATCGGCCAAACCAGAAAATCATGCGCGAAGGAATTGCCTTATTCATGAAGCATAAATAAGGCACAGATATTTTCTTAGAAATTTCATGGCCGTAATGGATGCATGTATATTTTTGATATATTGCAGCTTATTTGCTACAAGAGAATGCTACAATAATTGAACATTTATAATATAAACTGCTGAAAACATACCGTAAAATCGTCATGTCGTAAAATCCCTTCCTCTCCGCCATTCCTCCCCTGCCCATGCAGATATCTCCTAAGATATTGAATGGTAAGGTGGTTTTGGGGGTTCGAAACCCCTCTTTTCGGTGGTATGCTAAACGGTGGTCGAAGGCCAGTTTTAGCACGGTTCGTTTATCTTCAATATGCTCTGAGGCCCATAGTTTCCAAGGGTTTGAGAAGAAACTGAAGGCGAGTTCGAACATTTCGTCAAAGCCGCGCTGTGGGGTGGCTTTGTTTTCCAGTTTTTCGACAGTTAAGAGCTTTTCTCTTTCAAGTTGGTTCAGGCGGCGCTCATAGGCTGTTATAACGGTGTGGCTTTCTGTATCTACGATGCGGTCAACCAATTGCTCAATCTGCCTTTCTATTTTAAGCACATCCTGTCGAAGAGCCTTTTTGATTTTATCAATCTCGCCCAGACGTTTCTCCCATTCATGCTTGAATATAACCCGCACATACTGGAACAGCTTTGCTGATGGACTCATCTGCTGGAGCATGGTTTCAAATGCCCCTTCTATCTCATTGCGTTTGATAGACTTGCGATAGCTCACACAGCCTTTGTGGAAGCACATGTAATAGGGATGCTTCTTTCCGGTTTTGCTTGTTGACCAGCTTCCGGTTAGCGGATTTTCACAATCCCCGCATACAACGCTGCCGCGCAACGCAAAATCCAGATTGATATCCTTGCGCGCGGGTGCACGAGCATCTTCCTCTATGCGCTGCTGTATTCTTGTGAAGGTTTTAAAGCTGATCAGGCCCTTGTGGTGACCTTTACGCATTGTCACGCCCCATTGAGGTATCTCGATATATCCAGCGTACTGAGGGCGCTTTAAAAGCCGAACAACATCTTCATAGCGTATTTGCCCTGTTCGGCGGTCTTTTGGGAATACGGGCTGGCTTTCCAGGAACCTTTTAACCTCGCTCTGTGTTTCAAAACGCCCTGCGGCAAAACCTTCCAGTGCTTCCTATATGACAGAGGCCAAAGGTTCATCACGCATTAGAAGCTTTCCGTGACCGTGAACTTTTTCGAACTTGAAGCCTCTGCCGGCGGGAAACACCCAATAGCCACCCATGGTGCGGGCGCGCATTCTGTTTTTGGTTTGCTCGCCATTCTTTTCGCGCTGGTGCTGGCTAACACTGGCAAGCAGGTTTTCAATCAATTTATCATCGGAGGTATCGCCAAACACAATGCTTGGACTTTCAAGTTTGCCACCTGCAAGTGTAATGGCCAGCCTTAGATCGCTGTGAACCAAAATATCACGCGCTAATCTGGATATGTCGTCAATAATTACAGCGTGATCATTATGCCGACTGTTCTTCTTAGGATAAGATAGCATTGCCATCACGCCGGGGCAGTCTGACAGACTGCCTGAAACAGCCTTATCTTCAAATACCTCCACAACTTTGTAGCCCTTATGCTCGGCATATTCGCGGCACCGTGATGCCTGGGACTCCAAACCATGGCCATCTTCGACCTGTTTCTTGCTGCTTACGCGGCAATAAATAATAGCTTTAGTTGTCTGAGATTGTATGTTTTGTGCATCTGTCATGCATCGCTCCTTTCTGAGGGTTTCTCCTTTTTGGATTGTGATATTTGTGGCGACTGTTTGTCTTGGCGAGCAAGTTGAACGGGCCAGTTGAAACACCCGACTGCCAGTCCATTTCGCCGTCTTTGGATGGACGGATCATGAAGCTTGGTTCGGCAATAATATGTGCGAAGTCGGTATTACCGGCAGATAGCATGAAAACCACGGTGTCCGAACCATCTGCCTTCATGGAATTCACGCCAGCAAGAAGGTTCTTTGCGGACGAGGTGCTGTCCTCTTTCACATGGTAATTCAAGGATGCGATCACATCACCGGCGGTCATTACGCGGCCGTCATGGAATTCGACGCCCTGTCGCAGTTTAAACACCCACTTTTTCGCGCCATCGGAGCCTTCCCAGCTTACCGCCAGCTCAGGTTCCAGTTGGCCATCCACACCAATCCCAACAAGCCGGTTGTTTTGGGCCTGATTGAGGACACCCAAATACCCATTCGCATTGACGACAGCAGGATCAAGCGAATCTGAGGTCGAGCCATGAGATAAACCAACCCGCATGCGGCCTCCGGGTTTAGGTGCCTGCGCATGCGCTTTTCCAGACACAGTAAACGGCAACATAGTTGCAACACCTGCCGCTGCTGTGCTCGATAAGAAGCGGCGTCTGTCTAACAATCCCTCATTGAAATTGCTTCCGAATTTCGTTGGCTTGGTCATGATTTCTCCCTTAACAGTCCATTTCCTCCCGAAATCCTGACATCAGATTGTATGTGAGCGAAGGTTAGCCCATTGGACACAGTTCTGGCAGGAAAGCGGCTAGTCATAAACATGTTCCAGAAATCAGGCCTCATCAACTTGACAAATTCTTGGGGTGCGCATTACATTTTGTAATGGTAAAACAAAGCATTGTCAGAGCCGCATTTGGTGCTTTACCGTTGTTTGAAGCGGCGGCACGTCTGAAGAGTTTCACAAAGGCAAGCCGTGAGCTTGGCTTGACGCAGCCAGCTGTCAGTCGGCGAATTCTTGAATTGGAACGCATTCTTGATGCCAAGCTCTTCGTTCGGCGCAGTAATAAACTGTCACTAACACCCAAAGGCAAGGTTCTGTTTCAGGCGGTGAAATTAGGCTTTGATCCTATTGCGGCCGCAATATCCAAAGTCTCAACGACAAAAGAGCAAAGTGTTCTGACGATTGCTTGTGGATTTAGTTTTGCCAGCATGTGGCTGCAACCCCGGTTTGAACTTCTCAGGGAGTGTTTGAGCGGGCAGGAAATTCAACTTGTTGCAGCCGAAAGGCTTGATGAGCTCAACCCGGACGAAATTGACATTCGTATATTATGGCGACCACAATCTTGGCGTGAAAGGGAGCTAATTCCCATATTTCCAGAGGAGGTTTCTCTGGTTTGCAGCCCCGAATTCGCCAAAGCAAATGATATTGATCCTAGCCACGATCTTGGATTCGACCAGCTTCAGAAACTACGTTTGATCTCATATGATCATGGCGCCGAAGAATATTGCGACTGGTCTTCATGGTTTTCCACTCTTGGTGAGCGGGATTCGACCATAAGTCCCGGGTATATTTACAGCAATTTCATGTATGCAATACAGGCAACTCTGATGGGCAAGGGCATTGCCATCGGTTTTATACCTTTGATCGCCGAGTATTTAAAGAATGGGGACCTGCTATGTATCGGCAACATCGTACACCATAGAGATGAAGCCATATTTCTTGAATACAACTCAGATGCATTGTCGCCTGCACGTGCGAGCAAACTAATAAGCTGGTTCAATTCGCAGAGCGAGGATGTCGAGAGACCGCATATCCATCTAACGACGATCTAGAGTCTAAACCCAATCATAAGATACTGTTTTTATTAAGTATATTAATGACACTTCAAAACATTGCGCTCAATAAAGTCTGCTGCTGCCTCACCCTTTAAGCTCCGCATCCACAATTGGTTGGTCATAGATTTATAAAGTTCGATTGCTTCTGGTGAGGAGCTAATGGTTGCGACCCCCAGGCGAATATTTGCGAACGCTCCCAATCTGAAAGGGCTAACGCCGACAGAAGTGCGATTTGCCTGTTTAAAAATCTGGAGGCTGGCACCAGGCATAGAATCGACGACCACACCCAATTGTACGCCGATCGGCTGACTTCTAAGGATTTGCACGATGTTCTCGATCTCAGTTCGGGCAACATCGCGGCGTTGTTGGACGTTTACATCTGGCGGGTTGTGCGCGCCAACAAACCCGACTCGCAGGAACTGGTTTAATTCTGCCGCGGAAATAAGGCCGATAATACTCGGTGCACGCTCACGAAATGACTGTTTACGTGCGCGCAAAATACCCATCAAAGTGTCCACGTCGCTTAGCGCTTTTTCATGGTCATCCACATCTTTGGGGATGCTTTCCGCCAGAACATGAGGCAAATATTCATCGTATAAATCAGTGGTCAGCAGATAGGACACTGGCCCAAACAGAACCGTGATCTGATCAACATTTTCTTCGAGTTGGCGCATGCGCTCAAAGAAACTTATGGCAGAAGCAATGTATTCAACCCCGGCACCCAGTAGGGTCGGCAGGGATACATCCAAGAGATCGGCGATCTTTACCAGTGTATCAATCCTGGCAGGATTGCCGGATTCATAGCGATAAATGGCCGCGCGCGAGACACCGGATTTACGGGCCAACTCCTCAGGAGTTAGTCCAGCGCCCAGACGAAATGCCTTCATACGCTGACCGATTTCTTCAATCGAAATACTATGCTCCACTGATAGCCCCTCCACTTTCGTCAATTGGTCAAAACAAGAGCGTCTATACAGATATAAGTTTTGTCGCATAAATCAATGAAAAATAGAAAATATCTCATTAATGGGAATTTTATTGACTATGAGAAAAATGACAATTAGCTTCAACGATCTAGATATCTATTTCAAATCCGGAGGGACGAATGAAGACCTTATCCAATGTGACGAAAATCACTCTCAGAGCAATTGCCATCAGCAGCGTGGTGGTTTTGACCGCACCTATGAGTTTCGCCGCAGATTTCACAGCCAAAATCGGCCATTTAGAATCTGACCAGCAATCACGCCACATTCACCTTAAGAAGGTAGCTGATCTTGTTGCAGAACGCACGGGTGGCGCTGTTGAATTTCAAATCTTTCCACAGGCACAATTGGGTAACCAGCGTCAGATGACGGAAGGTGTTCAACTGGGCACGATTGAAGCAACTGTTTCACCGGCAGCGTTTCTTGGGGGCTTCAACGCTGCCGTTTCAGTTCTGGATATTCCATTCCTTCTTCCTGCGGACGCTGACAAGGCACAAAAATTGCGCGAAGGTGCATTTGGTGCGGCCCTGCTTGATACGTTCAAAACAAAAGGTGTTGTCGGTGTCGCCCTTTGGCCAAATGGATTGAAGAATTTCACATCCAACAAACCTCTTGACGATGTGAGCTCATTTGCTGGCCAAAAATTCCGTGTCATGGATTCAAAAATCCTGATCGAACAGTTTGATGCCCTTGGCGCTTCTGCAATCGCCCTGCCATTTGGTGAGCTTTACACCTCGCTCCAGACCGGTGTTGTCGATGGTCAGGAAAATCCGCTTGATACCATTCAGCGCATGAAATTCCATGAAGTGCAAAAGTACCTCGTTGTTTCCGAACATGGCGCGATGGAAGACGTTGTTCTGTTCAACCCCACTTGGTGGGCTAGCCTTCCACAAGAGCACCGCGATGTGATCACCGCAGCCTTCAAGGAAGTTATCCCAGCCTTGCGCGCCCATAAAGCAGAGGCCATCAAAACAGCTCTTGATGTCATCAAGAAGGGCGACATTAAAGTTCGCATCGCATCCGATGACGAAAAAGCAGAACTGCGTGCTAAAATGTACGACAAAGCACGTGCTGCCTACATCGAACGCGCAGGCGACACAGGCAAAGACCTGATCGCTGTTTACGAAAAAGCCTATTCTGAACTGGACTAGTTTCGAATTAGCAATTGACGGGTAGCGAATAGAAATATCGCTACCCGTTTTTCATTCAAGGCTAGGTTTCAAATGACTTAGCAAAGAAAGCTGATAGCCATGTTTATTCTTAGACGTGTTGAGCGGGTGTTTCTCGTTACAATCTTCCTTTCAATGGTGCTCCTGTTTACGCTCAATGTTGTTGCCCGCGAAGTCGGCGGCACCTTTGCCAGTCAACTAGCCTGGATTGAAGAAGCTGTTCGGCTCATGAATATATTTTTGGTTTTTGGCGCGCTCGGGCTGGCTTTGGAAAGAGGCAGACACGTCGGCATCGATACATTACGTAATGCCCTGCCCGATCGTTATCGGATTCTAATCTGCAAGATCACTGATCTGGCTGGGTGCGCTTTTGCCGCCTATATGGCCTATTTGGCGTGGCAGCTGGTCATTTTTGTCCTTGGAACAGGCCAAAGAAGTCCAACATTGGATGTCCCGATGGGTTGGATTTACGCCGCCCCCGTGGTCGGGTTTGGCCTGCTGGCTCTGCGCTATGCCCTCAGCTTTATTGGGGCAATACAACGTTTCAACACATATGATGATGCCAATGATGACGGCACTGAAGCAGGTGCAGTGTAATGATATTTCTTATAGCTCTGCTCGCAATCGTCCTGCTCATTACCGGATTTGAAATGTTCCTTGTGTTGGGGATCCCTGCCCTTGCAACCAAGATGGTTTTCTACGGCTCCATGCCTGATCTGGCCTTCATTCAAAAGACGCTGGGCGGGATTAATCATACAACGTTGCTAGCCATTCCATTCTTCATATTCGCGGCCCAATTAATGGGGTCCGGCCAAATCGCCAGACGATTGACAGGGCTTGTAAAAGCGCTTGTCGGTCATGCGCGCGGCGGCATGGGTTATACGGTTATCGGCGGCTCCATGGCTTTTGGTTCAGTATCAGGATCAGCACCGGCCACCGTTGCTGCAATGGGAAAGATGGTCTACCCGGAAATGCGTGCTGTCGGGTTTTCAGATCGTTTTAGCCTTGGCCTGCTGGTCGCCAGTGCAGAGACAGCTTTGCTGATACCGCCATCCATTACCTTCATCATTTATGGCTGGATGACAGGTTCATCCATTGCTCGCTTGTTTGCGGGAGGCCTCGCTGTTGGCCTGGTCTTGGGCCTGGCCTTTGCAATTCTCGTTCGCTGGGAAGCAAAACGCAGCGGTGTGCAGCCACTTAAGAGAACAACGGGCCTTGAAAAACTTCAGGCTGTGCGTTCCGCAGGCTGGGCCTTGGGCATGCCCGCCATCATCATTGGCGGTATATATGGCGGCGTCTTTACCCCCACAGAAGCTGCTGCTGTTAGTGTCGTTTACGCCATTTTGGTGGAAGCATTTGTGTACAAAGAACTCACCTTCTCCAAACTGGTTATACTTACCGAAAAGAGCGCGATTTCTACCGCCACGATATTCATCCTGCTGGCTTTGGGCGGGGTGCTGTCGTTCTTCGTTACCTTGGCGCAGGTGCCAACACATATCAGCGATTTCCTCATGGCCATTGACGCGGGCCCCATTACATTTTTGCTGGTCGTCAATGTCTGTTTCCTGATTGCCGGAATGTTCATTGATCCAAATTCGGCACTCTTGATTTTGGTGCCGCCACTGTTCCCTGTAGCGATGGCACTTGGCATTGATCCCATCCATTTCGGCATGGTTGTTACCCTGAACATCGGGATGGGTATGATCACACCACCCTTTGGGCTGGACATATTTGTTGCATCCTCAACGCTGAACAAACCGGTGATGGATATCATCAAAGGCGTGTGGCCATTCATCATTGCCAACGTTGTTGTGCTTATGGTTATCACCTATGTGCCGTCAATTTCACTCTTCATTCCAAATCTCATATTCGGTCACTAGGGAGATTGAAATTGTCCATTTCCACGCCACAAATGCCCCTAAATTCCTCTCATGAGGCCCATCAGATTTTTGAAGTCGATTGCATGGTCAAGAGCAACGCACCGGTGAATGGTGAATACCGCCTGCTGAAACTAGATGCGCCGCAGAAGATTCTTGATTGTGAACCAGGTCAGTTTTTTCATCTTCTTTGCCCCGTAAGCGGCAATCTCCAACCCTATTTTCGCCGACCAATGAGCATTTACGGTTATTATCCGGACAAGGGTGAACTGCACTTTCTGTATAAGGTGACTGGCGAGGGAACCGCCGCCCTTGCCACATTGCAGCCGGGCAATTCCCTCAATGTTCTGGGGCCATTGGGTTGCGGGTTTGACATCAAGCCAGATTGGAAAAACCTGCTACTGGTTGCTCGCGGTGTTGGGCTGGCAACATTGGCCCCGCTGGCTTTAGAGGCGCGCCGACAAAACAAGCAGCTAACCGCCATTTGCAGTGCGCGGTCCTCAAGCGTCCTGATGTCCATTGATTACTTCCGCAATCTCGGTGCCAACGTCATCACCGTCACAGACGAAGATGCCACCTCAAATATTGAGAATTTGCGTCGGTTAATCGAACTGCAAATCGCAAAGACTGGTGTGGACGCAATATACACTTGCGGCTCAAACCGCCTGTTAAAACTGCTTCAGTCCATCGGCAGACAACACGGAATTCCCGGCCAAATCGCTCTTGAACAACAAATGGCGTGTGGCATAGGCATGTGCCAATGCTGTGTGCGGCAATTCGAGCGAAACGGAAAAATTGTCCAGGAACGTGTCTGTAAAGAGGGCCCGGTTTTCGACCTCCAGGAGGCGATTGCATGCTAGACTTAACAACCAAAATAGGTTCGCTAACTCTCAAAAATCCCATCATGCCAGCGTCTGGAACCTTCTCGGAAGATTTGGCTCAAGTCTTTGATCTGGATGTTCTGGGAGCCCACGTAACCAAGACAATCACCCGTGAAAAACGAAATGGAAACCCCACACCTCGCGTCTGTGAAGTTCGTGGTTCCATGCTCAATTCTATTGGTATCCCCAGTAAGGGCGTCGAAGCATTCATCGAAAATGTCATTCCGTTTTATGCTGATTTTGATGCACCACTGGTCGTCAGCGTTTCAGCCGGTAGTGCCGATGAATTCGTCACGCTGTGTGAAGAAGTGAGTGTTGCCGGGGTCGACGCCATCGAGGTGAATATCTCCTGCCCCAACATTGAGGAAGATGGCAAAGCGTTTGCCATGCGCCCCTCAACAACCGAAATGGTTATGAGACGGTTGCGCGATGCAACTGACCTTCCTTTGTGGGCAAAACTAACGCCAAATACCGGCGAAACAACCGAAGTTGCGAAAGCCGCAGAAGCCGCAGGCGCGGATGCGCTCGTGGTCTCAAACACACTGCTCGCCATGGCGATCGACATCAAAACCCGCAAACCGAAACTTGGTAATTTGATGGGCGGACTTTCGGGGCCTGCATTCAAACCCATTGCTTTGCGCATGGCATTCCAATGCGCCAAATCTGTCGATATTCCCGTCATCGGCTGCGGTGGCATTGCCAGCATTGAAGACGTTATTGAATATCTGATAGCTGGCGCATCCGCTGTACAAATTGGCACCGCCACCTTCATCGAGCCTAAAATTATGGTGCGATTAATCGATGAGCTGCCGAACTATCTGCGGTCACAGGACCTGACAAGTATTTCTGAACTCATTGGCTCAGTGCGCGATGAGGAAGCTGCCGATGGTCTGGTGTTCATAGAGGCGGCACCGTGAATGTAATCGATGCTACCGACGCTCTAAGAACGCAAAGAACCGATTTTGATAGCGAAAAAATTGCTGCAAAGCTGTTTGATGATATCGCTTCCTTCAGCGCCGACAAAACAGGTGTGAGCAGGCCTGCATACTCAAAAACTGAAACCAAAACGCTAGAATACCTCGAAGCTTTTGCTCTCAATTTGGGCCTTTTTGTTGAATATGACGCGGGACAAAACGCCGTCTTTTCCCTGCCAAAAGACGCGGGAGCTACCGGCTATATCCTGATCGGCTCCCATGTGGACAGCGTGCCAAATGGCGGGAATTTTGATGGTCTTGCAGGCGTTATCGCCGGTTTAATGTGTCTGGCGCGCGCCAATAATGAGGGCACAAAGTTTCCGCGCCCGGTCAAAGTTATTGCTATGCGCGGCGAAGAAAGCGCATGGTTTGGGCCGTGTTACATCGCCTCCAAGGCACTTCTTGGTAAGCTGGGCGAAGAAGAACTCAATGCGCCGCATAAGGAAGATGGTGAGACCCTTTTTGCCCACATGGATGCTATTGGCGTCGATATGGAACGCGTTGAAAAGCAAATTCCATTGCTTAACTCAAAAGACGTTCACTCCTATATCGAACTCCACATCGAGCAAGGGCCACTTCTTGTTGAAATGGGAATGCCCGCGGCCGTCATTTCGGGAATTCGCGGAAATATTCGCTATAAGAAAATCAGATGTAATGGGGAAGCCGGACATTCCGGAGCGGTTCCTCGCGCCTACAGAAAAGACCCGGTTCTTGCCATGGCAGACCTGCTTTCCCGGTTGGATGAAAGCTGGCTCACCATCTTGCAAAAGGGCGAAGATTTGGTCCTAACTTGCGGTATGGTTGCGACGGACCCGCAAAAGCATGCCTTAACGCGAATCCCTGATCTGGTGGATTTTAGCATTGATTTTCGAAGCCAGAGCGCACAGGCATTGGATGAAATGCGGGAACTCCTAAATCAGGAAATCAGAACGGTCGCCAGAGAAAGAAAAGTGCGGTTCGATCTCGATCCAGAAATGCACACCTCTCCAGCACTTTGTGACGCCGGAATGGTCGAGGGCCTATCGGCTGCGATGTCACGGGTAAGTCTGGAACCATTTGTCATGCCATCGGGTGGTGGCCATGATGCGGCTGTGTTTGCCAATGCCGGCATCCCTTCTGCCATGGTCTTTGTGCGCAACCGCAATGGTTCTCACAACCCTGATGAAGCCATGGAAATATCTGACCTGATCGCAGGCACAGACATCATCTACGAATACCTGAAGGGCCCAGTCCAATGAGTTTTACCCACAAAAAAGACCAAGATAATGTGGTTCACCCAGAGTTTTCATTGTTTTGGCAAACCGAACTAACTAGTGCTGAGGAGGTTTAGCCTCCACAAATTGTCAAAGGATAAGACATGCTTGTTAGCACATTCCCGGATCGCCAATTAGTTGCAGAAATGACAGCCAAGATGTTGTTGGAGATCGGTGCTGTTCATTTTCGTACCGATAAACCTTTTATGTTCACATCTGGTTTGGCCAGCCCTGTGTACATCGATTGTCGAAAATTGATTTCCTATCCGCGCATACGAAGCGTGCTGATGGATTTTGCTGCGGGTGTGATTTTACAAGATATCGGTTTTGAGCAATTCGATTCCGTAACCGGTGGTGAGACTGCGGGAATTCCATTTGCTGCCTGGCTTGCCGACAAGCTCAACATGCCGATGCATTACGTGCGTAAGAAACCAAAAGGCTTTGGTCGTGATGCACAAATCGAAGGCAGCTCAATCGAAGGCAAACGCGTGCTTCTCGTTGAAGATTTGACAACCGACGGCGGCAGCAAAATCAAATTCTGTGAAGCAATCCGCCGTGCCGGCGCAGAAATTTCCGATACGATTGTAGTGTTCTACTACGATATTTTTCCAGAAACCCGAGAAAATCTGGAAAGAATTGGCCTCAAACTCCACTACCTCGCCACGTGGCGCGACGTGCTGGAAGTTTGCAAAACACAAGGCTATTTCGACCCGGAAACATTAATTCAGGTTGAAAGTTTTCTCGACGATCCACTCACCTGGTCTGGCAAACATGGTGGTGTAACTGAAATTTCCGCTTGGAATAATAAGGAATAATTCAATGAGTATTGCTGAGTTTGTGACTATTATCGAAGACAATGGCAAAGGCGTTCGTGGCTATATCGAATGCAGTCAGCTGGCCCGCATAAAAATGGAAGAAATTCCGGATATGGCCACGGCATATTTCTTGCTTTCTATTGCATGTGACCGGTTTGTCGATGCCTATGATGATCAGCCGCTATTCAGCCAAAAAGCCGAAGATGAATTCGTAATTTTCAAGAGCTACGTTGATCTGTTTGCCATCGCTGAAAAAGAAAACTCGGAAACTGTGAAAATGAAGGCCTTAAATGATGTCGCAAGGAAAGTTGCGGAACATAAATATTATCTGTCAGAAGTGTAATGCCGGTTTGGTTGGAAAAGCAGGGCTTGGCATTACGCTGCTTGATGGTGTCTTCATTTGCTCAACATAGTCGTGGCCAAACAATGGAAAATATTGCTGGGTGTTCCGCTGCCAACACGCCTTCTAGAGCTGATTTCAAAAAGGTCTTAATTTATGTCGATCATACCTGAAGGCTCCAACATTTTTATTATTGATCTTGAATATATCGCACCGTTTGAGAAGATTGATCCACTCATTGAAGATCATCTCAAATTTCTCGACAAATATTACAAGCTCAATGTTTTCATTGCTTCGGGAGCAAAAGTGCCTCGTAACGGCGGCGTGATCCTTGCG
Organism: Hyphomicrobiales bacterium; assembly: GCA_002746425.1. Lineage (GTDB taxonomy): Bacteria > Pseudomonadota > Alphaproteobacteria > Rhizobiales. The sequence goes on from NVXB01000035.1 coordinate 19,038, forward strand.
GTGTCAGAGACCAAGAGTATGATTGCCGACATCATCAAAGAAAACCCATTCCATGCAAATAACGTCGCAAATTATTCGATAACAGAATTCCACCCAAGTAAAGCAAGCGACAAACTACGCTAGTAGCCAGCACCGTCTCGCAAGCGTTGCATTCTGAATTATTTTACCGATTGCCTAAGCCGTTTTCTTGGCCAATTAGCTCGCGGCCTCATTTGCTTTAACGCCAGCCTTTTGCAACTCAAGCTCGCTAACTTCAAAACCCTGCTCTGGCACCAACTGGCCTTCCTGGTCGGCCAATTGCTCCCATTGCGAGGCGAGTTGCTCCGCTGCGTCTTCTCCATTTCCCACATAAACACCTTGAGTGAGGGTGATATGGGCTTGCTCGAACGCGCCGCCGCCTGCGCATATTATTTTGCGGGTTGGTGCTTCGTTGCTCACAAGTGCAAGCACTGCGGGGCTTACTGCGCGCGGATTAAGCGCGTCCATTTGCTCAGATGATAAAATCCCCTCCACCATGCGCGTGGCGGCAGATGGGGCAAGGCAATTGACCTTAATGTTGTATCGTGCGCCTTCCAGAGCAAGGGTCTGCATCAGGCCCACCAGCGCCATTTTTGCTGTGCCGTAATTGGATTGGCCAAAATTACCGTATAGGCCAGTGGCAGAGGTTGTCAGCACGATGCGGCCATAGCCGCGATCACACATGCCCTGCCATGCAGCTTTAATGCAGTGAACGGCCCCCATCAGATGCACATCAAGCACGGCTCGAAAATCCTCAAGGTCCATTTTGGCGAATGTTTTATCGCGCAAAATGCCCGCATTGGCGACGATGATATCGACACTGCCCCATGTATCTGTTGCCTGTGCAACCATGGCTTGGACTTGATCAAACTCGGTGACTGATGCGCCATTGGAAATGGCTTCGCCACCAGCAGTACGAATTTCCTCGGCCACACGCTCTGCTGAGGTGCTGGAAGCGCCATGCCCGTCTAAGCTTCCGCCCAGGTCATTTACGAGCACTTTTGCGCCGCGCTTGGCGAGCAGCAAAGCATGCTCTCGGCCAAGGCCACCACCTGCCCCGGTGACAATGGCAACGCGCCCACTAAGGTCAATAGGCATATTTGCTCCTTGTCGCGCCACAATTTGGTACACTGACGACTACCCTGAAACGGTAATCGTCAGTATTCCGAAAACTAGATCGCCTGTTGAGCGCCCCAAGGACCGTGATGTGCGCCTTCTTCTCCAAGCCGCTCGAAAGAATGMGCGCCRAAGAAATCRCGTTGRGCCTGRATCATATTGGCCGTGCCGCGAGAYTTMCGCATCGTRTCAAAATAAGCGATAGCGGCGGAAAGCGCTGGCGTTGGATGGCCCTTTGCAACAGCCACGCCAATAAGCGTGCGCAATGCAGCCTCGCAATTGCCAAAAACCTCAACAAAATACGGGGCAAACATCAAATTGGTTCCCGGCGCATCCGTCAAAGCCTGCGCCATGTCGTTCAACATGGCRGAGCGGATGATGCAMCCYTCGCGCCAAACCTTGGCAATWTCGCTCATCGGCAAGGCCCAATCATACTCCYKCGATGCYGCATCAAGCATTGTAAAGCCYTGCGCRTARCAGGCAATTTTACCRGCAAGCAAAGCCTGCTCCATTGTCTCAAGCGAAAGCTCGGAYGTATCTATAAYGGGAGAAACAGAATCGAAAAGGCGYTCACCTTCCTGCCTGTCACTGATATAGGATGAGAAATTACGCGCCGCGACYGCCGCATCAATAACCGTTACCGGCGTGCCAAGTTTCAACGCTTCAATCGCGGTCCAGCGCCCGGTGCCTTTTTGGCCTGCCTTATCCAAGATGATATCCAGAACGGGACGGCCCGTTGCGGCATCGACAGCTTCAGAAACGCGGCTGGTAATCTCTACCAGATATGATTTCAGCGGCCCTTCATTCCAAGTACCAAAGCTTTTGCCAATGGTGCTGGCATCCATGCCTAAACCATCGCGCATCAATCCGTAAATCTCGGCGATCATCTGCATATCGGCATATTCAATGCCATTATGCACCATTTTGACGAAATGGCCGGAGCCACTTTTGCCCATCCAGGTTGCACATGGTGTGCCTTCATAAGAGGCAGAAACCTTTTCCAGCATTGGCGCGATACGCTGCCAGGCTTCCTTGCTACCACCGCCCATCATTGAGGGGCCAAAGCGCGCACCTTCCGCACCGCCAGAAACGCCAAGCCCAAGAAAGTCTGGCCCGCCGCGTTTTTCAAGCGCTGCAGAGCGGCGGTTGGTGTCATCAAACTGTGCGTTTCCTGCATCAATGATCAGATCGTCATCATCCAACAAAGGGAGCAGAATTTCGATTTGCTGATCGACAGTTTCGCCAGCTGGCACCATCAAAATGATATTTCTGGGCTTTTGAAGTGAGGCCAAAAAACCTTCAATCGTGTCAGAAGGGAAAATACGGTCCGCAAGATCGCCTGCCCCGGCTTTAAAGGCTGCGGCTTTACTTGTGGTGCGGTTGAAAACGGCAATTGGAAAGCCGTTATCGGCAAAATTAAGAGCAAGGTTTGTGCCCATTGTGCCCAAACCAATGAGACCTATTACCGGCTGTGTACTTGTCATGGAAATTATCTGCCTCGTCGATTTGGAATTCGTGGATTCGCTGCTAGTGATTGCAAAGATATATAGCGGATAGAACGCGCATATGCCAAAAACAAATATGGCGCTTTGCGTCTTCGTCAATCATCTAGCTAATACTGTAGACGGCAACTTGCTGATAATCTCACTGACATCTCATTGTTCATCCACCATGACATCGGATGACAGCGGCGCAATCATGAGGAAAATCACGAAATGAACATCTCTAATATCCATGCCGTTATCTTTGATATGGATGGATTGTTGTTGGACACAGAACAGATTTTTCTCAAGGCATTCAGCCAAACGCGGGTGTCACTTGATCTAGCGCTAAGCGATGATTTGTATTTGAGCCTAATTGGCTTGGATGCCAAGCAAACCGAGGTGAAACTTGCAGCCGGGTTGGATGGTCATATTGATCCTGATACCTTCAACAAGGAATGGGACCAAAGATGCACGGCGCTGTTTATGGAACCAATACCTATCAAGTTCGGCGTTCGTGATCTGGTTCAGCATTTGCGTTCCATAGGGATGCCCATGGCCGTCGCGACCTCTACCAACACTAAAACCGCGCGGCAGCATTTGGCAGAAGCCGGGTTGATCGATTTTTTCGCAACCGTGATTTGCGGAGATCAGGTTGAAAACGGAAAACCTGCGCCAGATATTTATTTGAAAGCTGCTGCGGCTTTGAACATGGAGCCACAATTATGTGCCGCATTTGAAGATTCGGACACCGGCACACGGGCAGCGGTTGCAGCAGGCCTGCGCACGGTTCAGGTGCCTGATCTACAAGACCCAAGCCCCGAAACTGTTGCTCTGAACCATCACATAGCCACGGATTTAATCTCAGGTGCTCAGCATTTGGGCCTCATAAATGCGCCCGTTAACAACGTCATTTGAAAGTAAAATCAATGCTCAAATTCATCGTCCTGGCCGATTTGCACCTCGTTCCCAAAGGCGAGACATCGCATTCAATTGATACCGGTGAGCGGATGGAAAAAGCCTTTGAATTTGTAAATACCCATCATAACGATGCTGATTTTATGGTGATCGCTGGCGATATCGCTGATCACGGCGAGCCTGCTGCCTATGAGCGCTTCAAAGATGCGCTGGGGCAATTGAAAATCCCGACATTTTTGACATTGGGCAACCACGACAATCGCGCAACATTTTTGAAAATCCTTGGCGCGGAACATGCCGATGAAACGGGCAATGTGAACCATGTCATCGACATGAAGGGGCACCGCATTATCATTCTGGATAGTTCCGACCCAGATACCGGTGGCGCCGGGCGGTTCGAGCAGAGCCAGCTTAATTGGCTGCAATCAAAACTTGATGAAGCAAAAGACCTTCCTGTCATCATCGTGCTGCATCACAACATCACAAAATTCCATGTGCAGACTGATTTTCTCATCCTGCAAGATAATGCGGCCTTTGCAAAAGTTGTGTCTTCCCACCGCGACATTCGCCAGGTCATTTCAGGTCATGTGCACATGAATGTATCGGGCAGCTATAAGGGCATTCCCTTTTGCACCGTGGCGGGCTGTCATTACAACATTGAACCTACACTGCAATCAGCCTCTGGCCCCATCCCTGCCCGCGTGGCTCGGCGCGAAGGACCAGGGCAAATTGGCATCGTTCTGTCCAATGAAGATTCGACCGTCGTGCACATGCAAAACTTCCTTGATGGCAACGACGTTATGGCGGCCAAGCACTTTGTCTGGAAGCCGAGAGACTAGGGTTTAAAGCGCGTCATACACCGCAAATCAGCATTGTTGCACTGTCATCATAAAGATATCTGACCGGGCTAGGCAGGGGTATAAATGCAACCGCCTAGGAACCAGTTATGAAACTCAAATCTCTCGGTGTCTTGTCCGCTTTAGCGCTCAGTTTGACATCATCAGCCGCCTATAGCGATCAGGTGTTTAGCCGCATCGCGTCGTTCCCTGTGAACACAAATCTGCCCGCCTCTACAGATCAAAAAACAGAGACATCCGCAGAAATTATTGCGGCCAGTGAAGACGGCATGACGCTGGTCTATTCTGACAGTCCTTTGGGCGCGATCGGCCTCATCGATATCACCGATCCGGCGCATCCCAAGCCCGCAGGCACGCTTTTGCTCGGCGGCGAACCCACCGCTGTTTCTGTTGCAGGCAACAAAATATTGGCCGGTGTTAACACCTCCAAAAACTTCACCGCCCCTTCTGGCCATTTGGCTGTGATTGATCTGACATCCAGAAAAATCGAATTGACCTGCGATCTTGGCGGCCAGCCAGATTCAACGGCTGTCTCACCAGATGGTTCCATCCTTGCAATCGCCATTGAGAATGAGCGCGATGAGGATTTGAACGACGGCGCATTACCGCAGCTTCCTGCAGGTTCCGTCGCTATCTTTAAGCTCACCGATGGTATGCCCGATTGCGACAGCATGATTATGGCCAATGTCTCGGGCCTTGCTGACATCGGGCCGAGTGATCCAGAGCCTGAATTTGTTGACATTAACGAGCAAAATCAGATCGTGGTGACGATGCAGGAAAACAACCACATTGTCATTCTCGATGGCCATAGCGGCAAGGTTATGAGCCACTTTTCCGCCGGTAGTGTTGACCTGAAAAACGTTGATCTGGTCGAAGAACGCGCCCTCACCTTTGATGGTGAGCAATTGGGCCGTCGCCGCGAACCAGATGCAGTGCAATGGCTTGATAACAAGCGCCTGGTGACCGCCAATGAGGGCGACTACAAAGGTGGATCACGCGGCTTCACCATTTTCGATACATCCGGCCATGTCCTGTATGATTCTGGACTGGACTTTGAATATCGCGTCGCCATGGCTGGCCACTACCCAGAAAAACGCTCCGGCAATAAGGGCGTTGAAGCGGAGGGTATGGAGATCAAAAAGTTTGGCGACAACACCTATATCTTCCTGCTTTCCGAGCGTGGTTCCGTTGTCGGTGTCTACCGCGATACCGGCGGCGATCCTGAATTCGTACAGCTTTTGCCAACAGGCCTTGGCCCAGAGGGCGCAATCGCCATCCCATCGCGCAATTTACTGGCCGTCGCCAATGAAGTTGACTTGATTGAAGATGGTGGCGTGCGCTCCCACGTAACGCTTTATTCCTATGCAGAGGGTGTTTCCCAATACCCGATGATTGAATCCGGGTTTGATGCAAATGGCCGCCCCATTGGTTTTGGCGCTCTATCCGGCCTTGCAGCCGATCCTGAAAAACCTGGAATCCTGTATGCAGTCAACGATAGCTTCTATGCGCTGCAGCCAACCATTTTCACGATTGATGCCAATCAGACACCAGCGCGCATCACCAAGGCCACGCGGGTAACACGCAACGGTGCCAACGCTCAATTGCTCGATCTGGAAGGCATTACATCAGATGGCAAGGGCGGATTTTGGCTGGCTTCTGAGGGCCGCCTTGGCCGGATGATCATGCATGGTCTCTATCACGTCAACGCCAAGGGCGAGATCAAGCAACAAGTAGCCTTCCCGCCATCATTGCTTGCCGTTGAAAAGCGTTGGGCATCTGAAGGCGTGACCAAAATCGGTGACACATTATGGATCGCCATCCAGCGCCAATGGCAGGATGACCCCAAAAACACGGTGAAACTTGTCTCCTACAATCTCAAAACCAAGGAATGGGGCGCGGTACAATATCCCACAGAACCGGCCATAAAAGGCTGGGTTGGCTTGTCAGAAATCACCTATCACGGCGACTATGTGTACATCATCGAGCGCGATAACCAGATCGGTGAAAACGCAAAAATCAAAAAACTGTTCCGGGTGCCCGTTGCAGATTTAAAACCCGCAAAAATCGGCGATCCATTGCCAATGGTACACAAGGAAGAAGTGCATGATTTCCTTCCCGATCTCAAATCTACTGGCGGTTATGTGGTTGATAAAATAGAAGGTTTTGCCATCGACACAGCAGGTAATGGCTTTGCTGTAACCGATAATGATGGCGTCGATGACAGCAACGGAGAAACCCTGTTTTTCTCAATCGGCAAAATGTAAATCGTAGCTAACCAGCTTTAAAAACTCAGTGTCCCGGTTATTGCCATCAAGCCAAAGGCTGTTGCTCTAATCGGGGCATAAACTGCGCCTACCAACGACCAGCCGCTATAAAAGCAACGATCACGCTGACGCAATACAAATGAAATTGCTTCATTTAACAAAAATTTTCATTTTCGAAAACCGATATCATACTGATTTTACTTGGAAAAAGAATGGTGCCCGGGGGCGGATTTGAACCACCGACACGCGGATTTTCAATCCGCTGCTCTACCCCTGAGCTACCCGGGCAACTTGATCGAAACTGTCTTTTTATAAAACCGTTCAAAAGTTCCACAGGGCGAGGAACCGACCAATCTGAACGGGGTTATAGGCAAGTCGCAAAAGTCTGTCCAGTAGGGAAAGCCGCTTCTTTTCTCTTTTCATGAAATAGCTGAATTATAGCCTAGTCTTCTGCATCAATCTGATCGCTGGCGGGATCGGATTCTACGACGGGGACTGTGTAGTGGCCGTTGAACCAACGGTTTAGATCGACGTCCTTGCAGCGCTGGGAGCAAAAGGGGTATGCCGCCCGATCTGAGGGCTTTTTGCACATGGGGCATGGCACCGATTTGCGCAACGGGGATATTTTTCCTGATTCTGGTGTCTCACCGCTCATATCGTCATCCCTCATTGATTTGCGTTTGATAAACGCCGTAGCACGGCTGGAATTTGTTCGCTTAAATCTTCTGCTATCAGACCCGGGCCAAAATTTCGAGCGCATTCTACATGCAGCCATGCACCAGCCTTACAAGCAGCAAGCGGCGTGAAGCCGCGAGCGAGTAAGCCGCAAATGATGCCTGCCAAAACATCCCCTGCCCCTGCGGTTGAGAGCCAAGGCACAGCGCGTGCGCCAATGGCGCAGGATAGCTCGACAGAGCCATCAGAGCTGGCGATGACCGTGACCAGGCCTTTGAGCAAAACACAGCATTGGGCGCGCTTAGAAGCCTCTTTAACGGCATCAATCATGGAATAGGATGCAGCATCGGTTTTTTCGTAAGTATCTGATAGTTTTGCTGCAATATCGGGAAACAGCCGCGAGAACTCGCCAAAATGCGGAGTCAGCACCACCTGATCATGCAACATTGCGAATAAAGCCTCAGGAGCGGCTTGGAACACCGTCAGGGCATCTGCATCCAACACACAGGCCCGGCGGCTTGTGAGCGCCGTTGTGACGAGCGCACGGGTGTTGTCAGCCTGCTCTCCATGGGCACCAAGGCCCGGCCCAAGGCATAGCGCATTGATGCGGGTATCTTCGAGAATTTTGCCATATCGCGCCGCATCATCGACTTCGCTAAGCATGATGGCGGTGAGCTGCGCTGCGTTTTCAGGAATGGCTTTTGGCGCGCAGCCAAGCGTGACCAGACCGGCACCGATTCGCAAGGCAGCGCGCGCTGCCAACCGACCAGCACCGCCCTTACCTGGACCACCGGCCAAAACAAAGGCATGACCGTGCTGATATTTGTGGCCGTGGTTTAATTTGTCGAATTCACGGAGGAACTCAGCCCCATTTCCGAGAGTGTGTAGGCCTTCATCATGGGGTTCATACCCGGCGATTCCCAGGTCGATTATCGACAGAGATTTAGAATTTAGCTTTGTATGAGAAAAAAGGTGCCCCGGCTTCATGCGCTGAAACGTTACAATATGATCGGCCCTCGGCCACATTGCCGATGTCGATTCGCCAGGTGCCCGGTCCAACAACAGCTTTCCGCTATCCGCATTAATCCCGGAAGGAATATCAACCGCAACGATGGTATCGATATGGGCAGCGACAATATCCAGCTTCTCAACAAGGTTTTTGGCCAGCGGGCGCATAAGGCCGGTGCCAAACAGCGCATCAAAGGCGATGTCAGCACCCGCCACATCGCTCTCGATCAATTCTTCGATTGGGCTAACATCGCCTGTCTCAAGCCAACGCTGGGCRTTATGAGCGGCATCRACRGGCAATCGCGCCAATTGCCCCAGCAAAAACACTTGKACRGTCCAGCCWCGGCGTTTCAGCAGCCGCGCRATRACAAAACCATCGCCGCCATTATTGCCCGGCCCRCACAGCACCAGCGCTTTTTGYGGYTTTTCGGCAAAMCGAGGTTCSGYCTGCAACAACGCTTCAACCACRCCATTGCCCGCGCATTCCATCATSGAAASGCCCGTGACAAAACCAGCTTCAATAGCATCCGCTTCRGTGCGGCGCATTTGTTYGCTCGTCAGAATTTTATGGGRGGCATGATCAAAGGTGACAAAAGTAATCTCACCGCCGGTCATAACTATTCGTATTTCAACCAGTTGATGACAACGGGATAGCCCTCACCTTGCAGCAAGGCGACGGTTTCATAAATCGGCARGCCAACAACGCTGGTATAGGAACCCTTGATGTTGGTGACAAAGGCGGCCGCAAGGCCCTGAATGGCATAGCCACCCGCTTTGCCGCGCCACTCATTGGTGGCGATATAGGCATCAACTTCAGACCGGCTGATATTTTTAAAGCGAACTTTGGTTTCCACCATCCGCCGGCGCACGCCACCACGAGGGGTGATGAGCGTCATACCGGTATACACCCGGTGCGCCCGGCCAGAGAGCCTTTCCAGACAATCGGCTGCCTGATCGACAGATTCGGCCTTTGGCATAATCCGGCGGCCAATCGACACAACGGTATCGGCGGCCAGAATATAAGCTTTTTCATAAGGCACGACATTGGCCGCGCCTTCACGCCCGGCCTCTGCCTTGGCAGCATTGGTCAACGCAATAAGCGCCGTGCGTGCGGTTTGAGCCTTGGAACGGGCAAGCCGAGCCGCCAGGGCGCGCGGGCTTTCCCGCCGACGCGGCGTCTCATCCAGATCAACGGGCTGCAAACTATCCGGCTCAATGCCAATTTGTTGCAACAGCGCAAGGCGCCGCGGCGACGCGGACGCTAGAATGAGTTTAGGTGAACCTTTGGCAGCCATTTAGAACCAGATGGTTAGAAGCGCCAAGCGCCATCAAAATTATTTAAAGCGGTAGGTAATGCGCCCTTTGGTAAGGTCATAAGGCGTCATTTCAACCAAAATATTGTCACCAGCCAACACCCGAATACGGTTCTTCCGCATGCGGCCCGCTGTGTGCGCAATAATAACGTGATCATTTTCAAGCTTCACGCGGAACATCGCGTTTGGCAACAATTCGGTGACCACACCGGGGAACTCAAGTACTTCTTCCTTAGCCATAGGAATCCTTCATTTGACAATAAACATCGACCTTAAAACAGGCCGATTTGTATACATTTAGTGCAGAATTGCCGCTATCCAAGGATAGTTTTCACACTGCTTTGCGGCTCTGTTATCAGATTGCGAGGCAAAGGTCATCTTTTTCGAAAAGTAAATTGCATTTTACTTGAATGCCTATGCCCAACAACGCCAGGCGGGGACGCTCAGCTTCGCACGCATTTACCAACAAGGCGTTTGACGATGGGCGACGCGATCAGCATCACCGGATAGGCGACCACCCAAGTGAAGACCCAAGACCCCATCCATAAACCGACAAAACTGTCTTCCATGCCACTGGCACGATAGGTGGCGATACCCGAGACGATAAACGTCATAAAACCAGACAGAAAAAGGCTGAATAAATAGGGTGCGAAACGCGGATGCATAAGTAACCTCACAGTTTTACCTGCAATACGCGCCCGTTAGACAGGACGCAATGCCGATTGAAAAAGACAGCAAAACATTGGCTCAAATTCTCTTTTAGGTATACATTATCAAACACCCATAACAACCTGTAATATATAATCATATTATACAATAACTCACCACATATCAGCCCAAAAGTTATATGGTCGCATCATCTCTCTATACGTTTCACCAAGATTGTTCTAATTCAACGACGCTGTCTTAATCCCCCTATAGGTCTCCCATTCTGTGATTGAAATTCTACTGTTGACCATTCCGGTCTATCTGCTGGTGGCGCTTGGCTATGCGGCTGTGCGCTCAAATTATGTCACCGCCGATAGCATTAAGCCGCTGGGCCTGTTTGTTGTGCGTATCTGCGTCCCTGTCCTGATTTTTGGTGCCGTCACGCGCAGCGGTGGTGGCGGGGCGCAAGCTCTCAATTGGAGCTACATCGGAGGCTATCTGTTGGCGTCACTGATTGTGCAACTGCTTGGCACCATGGTGATGTGGAAATTGCTGCGCCAGTCCTTGTCGCTATCATGGATTAGCAGCATCGGCATTTCCGCCTCAAACAGCATTTATTTCGGCTTGCCGATCGCCAGCATGGTGTTTGGCGATATCGCCATTTCCGCCCTTGCCTGGTGCATCGTTGTGGAAGTTATTGTGATTATTCCGCTGGCCCTGACCCTTGCAGATACTTTTGGGCGGGAAAGCAAGTCAATTGGCGATAGCTTGATAAATGTGGCCAAAAGCCTGGCCACCAACCCGCTGGTACTTTCTCTGGCTGCCGCCATGGTGTTTTTGGCCACTGGCTGGAGCATTCCCGGTACAATTCAGCGCGCCATGGATATGCTGGTTGCGGTTGCCCCCGGCGCTGCGCTTTTTGTCGTTGGCGGCACGGTTGCCAGCTATCCCATCAACGGCTTGTGGAAAGAAACCGCTGTTATCGGCACCGGCAAGCTGATTGTGCACCCGATACTGGCCTATTTTTGCCTGTCGGCCATGCCCGGTTTGGATAAGGAATTAATCCAGATTGGCGTGCTGTTTGCATCGGTGCCAATGCTGACCATCTTCCCCATATTCGCCCAAAAACATGGCGGTGAAATGCTGGCCTCGACCTCTTTGATCGTGACGACAGTTGCCTCATTCGTGACGGTCAATATTTTGATGTGGATGATGCTGGGTTAATCAGCATAAAAAAAGGGCCACATCTTTTACAAGACGTGGCCCCCAATTACGTTGTTTGAACGATTAAGTCAGATCAGCAGGCAGAATGGCCGCTGACATGTTTTGGTAGCAAACCGGACGCAGGAAGCGGCGGATGGACATTGTGCCAACAGATGTTGCGCCAAAGTTGGTTGATGCGGGGTATGGGCCGCCATGAACCATGGTGTCGGAAACTTCCACGCCAGTCGGGAAGCCATTGGCTAGCAAACGGCCAGCTTTACGCTCCAGAATAGGCATCAGCTTACGGGCATTGTCATTGTCGCCCTCATCCATATGCAAGGTGCAGGTCAATTGGCCCTGCAGGCTTTTTGCAACGGCAACCATCTCATCCATATCAGCAACTTCAACAATCAGGCCGAGCGGTCCAAAGACCTCTTCACCCAAAAGCTCGTTGGCGAGCCACTCTTTGCCAGTTGTGGCAAACAGATAAGGCGTTGCGTTGCGCAGATCACATGTTGTGGTCAGCAGTTCCTGGACACCAGAAGCGCCGGAAATACGGTCGCGGCCATCGCGATAAGATTGTGCAATGCCATCTGTCAGCATGGTCTGTGAACCCATTGGCTCCAGAGCTTTTGTAGCAGCAGCACGGAACGCATCGGCATCAGAGCCCGCAAGAACCACAGCAACGCCAGGGTTGGTGCAGAACTGGCCAGCGCCCATAGTGAGGGAACCTGCCCAGCCACTGGCGATAGCATCGCCGCGTGCAGCCAGCGCATCTGGCAGCAAGAACATTGGATTAACGGAGCCCAACTCACCAAAGAATGGAATGGGCGTTGGACGTGCAGCGCAAAGATCAAACAATGCGCGGCCACCACCAAGAGAGCCGGTAAAGCCAACAGCGTTGATCAGCGGGTGCTGCACCAAAGCTGTACCAACATCGCGCTTGCCGCCCTGAATGAGGCTAAACACGCCGGGATGAAGACCAAGAGCCTTGATGGCGGCATCAATGGCATCAGCTACGATTTCGGCAGTGCCGGGATGTGCTGAGTGGCCTTTAACAACAACCGGGCAACCAGCGGCCAAAGCAGCGGCTGTATCGCCGCCAGCAGTGGAGAAGGCCAATGGGAAATTGGAGGCGCCAAACACAGCCACAGGGCCGATTGGGCGCTGAACCATGTGCAATTCGGGGCGCGGAATGGGCGCACGATCAGGCAGAGCCTCATCATGGCGGCGGTCCAGATAATCACCCTGCAAAATATGGCTTGCGAACAGACGCAGCTGACCGGTTGTGCGGCCACGTTCGCCCTGCAAACGACCTTCTGGAAGGCCGGTTTCGGAGGTGCCTATTTCTGTAATCTCATCGCCGCGCTTGTCAATTTCATCGGCAATGCGGTTCAAAAACTCAGCGCGTTGCTCACGCGTGGAGTAGCCATAGCTCCAAAATGCTTCTTCAGCGGCTTCCGCAGCAGCATTAACATGCGCCGGTGTGCCAACTGGATAGTCGAAGGCTGTTCCGTGGGCAGGGCTGGACTTAAAGGTGGTGTCACCAGCAACCCAGTTGCCCGCGATCAAATGTTTACCCTTAGGGGTGAAGCTCATGATTATTTCTTCCTCAACGCAGAAGCGAATTCAAAAATGGAAAGGTGCCACCACAATTCGGCGGCCAAGCGTGAATGCATCCGCCACATGTACCATTGGGGACAAGTCAACGTCGCTTTTTCCATTCGCGACCAACTGTGCCATGCGGTGATACAATGCGGCATATTCTCTATCGGGTCCCTCTTGGACCAGATTATCATTGATATAGAGCGTCGCCCCCCCATTGGAAAGGTGCAACTTGCCATCATTTGTCACCACATCAATATCCCATGTTTGCCGCCCCTCGTGACGCCAATCAAACACGGCATTGACGGGCGCGCCGCCGGGATAATCAAACACAAGATTTGCTGCAATGGGCGTGTCACGGTTTTCGGGAAACTCTAACTCAGCGGAAGATAAATGCACCTGCTGGGGCAGGATTTCGGTGAGCACTGACAAGGCGTTGATGCCGGGATCGAACACACCAAGGCCGCCCGCCTGCCATATCCATTCCTGGCCGGGGTGCCAGCGTCGCACATCCTCTTTCCAGACGATTTCAACACTGGTGATAGTGCGGTCTTGCAGCCATGTTTTGGTCGCTTCCACAGCGTTGGCATAACGCGAGTGCCAAGTGGCGAAAAGCGTGACGCCAGCATCCTTGGCCAACGCCTCCAGCTTGTGGCATTCGCTGAGTGTCGCGCCCGGTGGTTTTTCCAGCATGACATGACGCCCGGCTTTCAGCGCGGCCTCGGCATAGGCAAAGCGCGGTTGGGGCGGAATGGCCAGCGAGATAGTTTTGATATCTGGGCGCGCCGCCAGCAACGCATTCAGCTCGGTATAACTTTCAACGCCGTCGACGGAGGCATTTCGGCTAACCGTTGCGGCCAGCTCCCACTCGCTACCCGCTTGAATCGATGGAATATGTTGGTCCACAGCGATTTTGCCGATGCCAACCAACGCGATTTTTTCTGCCATGAAAGCAAATCCTCAATTCAGCTATGCGTATTGATCAAAGTTTGGAGACAGTCACCGCGCGGTCATCCTGCGGCAACTCAGCCAGTGTGTTGACCAGTGGCACGCCAAAACCGGGCGCTGAAATCTCAAACACATCACCAGCTTGCGTGCGAATACCATCACCAAATGACAGCGTTGCAGTGCCAAACATATGCACATGCAAATCGCCCGGCTGGCAGAATTGTGTATACTTGAAGTGATGATGCTCAAGATTGGCCAAGGTGTGCGACATATTGGCTTCACCCGATAAAAACGGCTTTTGCCACAGCTCTTTGCCATCACGCATGATGCGGCTGGTGCCCTCAACATTTTGTGGCAGATCACCAACCAGAATTTCCGGGCCGAATGAGGCCGGGCGCAATTTGGAATGCGCCAGATACAGATAGTTGACCCGCTCCATAATATGGTCGGAAAACTCGTTGCTCAGCGCAAAGCCAACGCGAAACGGTGTGCCATCCTTGCCGATGACATAAATGCCCGCCATTTCCGGCTCTTCACTGCCATCATCCGCAAAACCGGGAGATGTCAGTGGTTGGCCGGGCGCAACGGCCATTGTGCCATTGCCCTTGTAAAACCATTCCGGCTGCACACCGATGGCACCAGCCTCTGGCCGGCCATCCTCAACGCCCATGCGGAACATCTTCATGGAATCGGTCAGTTCAATTTTTTCCGATTCACCCTCAGCATGCATCGCAGCTCTGGTTGAGGCAGATCCAAGGTGAGTAAGGCCCGTGCCCGTCAAATGCATATGCGCAGGGTCTGGATGCTGGATCGGCAGCGTAAAGCGGCCATCTGCGGCCAGCGCCTCAACATCAACGGCGGAGCCGAGTTGATAGGACGCAATGCAATCGGCAAGGGTTTTGCCCTGATCGATGGCTTCAAGAACCAGCGCGTAGACGCTTTTTGCGCCCTGCACGATATAGGCCTCGCTGCCACTTCTGGCGACAACGCTAATTTTGCCTGCATCGTCAATTATTTGAGAAATCAGCATATCATCACCCCTGCTTTTGTTTGTTGTAAACATCGAAAATCACGGCCGAAAGCAATACCAGCCCTTTGATAACCTGTTGATAATCAATGCCGATGCCCATAATCGACATACCATTGTTCATCACACCCATTATGAATGCGCCGACCACAGCGCCAACGATCTTGCCAACCCCGCCGGACATTGACGCGCCGCCGATAAACACCGCCGCAATCACATCCAACTCAACCGCAAAACCGGCTTTTGGCGTCGCGGTGTTGAGCCGTGCCGCAAAGATCAGCCCGGCCAGCGCCGCCAGCATGCCCATATTAGCAAAGGCGAGAAACGTCAGGCGTTCGGTTTTAATACCCGAAAGCTTGGCCGCTTTCTGATTGCCGCCCAGCGCATAAATACGCCGACCCAACGTCGTGTTTTCGGTGAGAAATGCATAAACAACAGTTAGGATTGTCATGGTCATCAACACGTTTGGCAAGCCGCGAAATGTCGCAAGCTTATAGACAACAAACAGCAGCGCACCGGACACCACAATATTGCGCGCAATGAAGAACGATGTTGGTTCATCCTCAATGCCGTAAGCCTTGTTACGCGCTCTGGCACGCAGCCCAACCCAGATGATGGCAAGCACCGCAATAAACCCAAGCAGCAAGGCTGTCACATTGGGTTTGTCGACGCCAAAGATATCGGGCACGAAGCCCGTTGAAAGCAATTGAAATGATTTTGGAAACGGCCCAACAGAGCGCCCCTCAAGCAGCCACAGCGACAGCCCGCGAAACACCAGCATGCCCGCAAGGGTCACGATAAAACTGGGGATTTTCCAATAGGCAACCCAATAGCCCTGCGCCGCGCCAATAATGGCGCCCATAACAAGACACACGAAAATGGTGAGCGAGACAGGCATGCCCCAATTCACAATCATCACCGCGGCAAACGCCCCGACAAAGCCCATCACCGAGCCAACAGACAAATCGATATGCCCGGCAACAATGACCACCAGCATGCCAAGCGCCATCACAATGATGTAGCTGTTTTGCAAGAATAAATTGGTGATATTAATCGCACGCAACAACGTGCCATCGGTCATGATCTGGAAAAATGCCATGATGGCAATCAAGGCAAACAACAGCGCGTATTCCCGCATATGCTTGGCTAGATAATTCCCGACACTTGCGGATTTTACGTTTGATTCTTCAGCAGATGCCACGTCCATCCCCGTCTTCTCCCTATTCCGTCACGATGAGCGACATGATGCGCTCCTGGCTGGCTTCTGCGGCAGTTAATTCGCCGACAAAAGCCCCCTCATTCATGACATAAATTCTGTCGCACATGCCCAGCAGTTCGGGCATTTCTGAGCTGATCATGACGACGCCTTTGTTTTGCGCGCTAAGCTCATTGATGATGCCGTAAATCTCGAATTTCGCGCCCACATCAATGCCGCGCGTTGGTTCATCAAGGATCAACACCTGAGGTTCCGCGAACAACCATTTGGACAGCACAACTTTTTGCTGATTGCCGCCCGACAAATTGACCACTTTTTGAAACACACTTGGCGTGCGAATGTTCATGGCTTTGCGGTAATGCTCGGAAACTTTTGTCTCTTCGGCTTTATTGATCACACCCGAACCCGACACAGCGCCCAAATTGGCCAGCGTGATATTGCGCTGAATCTCGTCATCCAGAATGAGGCCAAGCTCTTTGCGATCCTCAGTGACATAGGCAAGGCCATGCTTGATGGCCGCCCCCACTGTGGAGGTATCAACCACCTCGCCGTGCAGCAGCACCTCGCCTGAGATATTGCGCCCATAGCTGCGGCCAAAAATGCTCATGGCCAGCTCGGTACGGCCAGATCCCATCAAGCCCGCAATGCCGACAACCTCGCCAGCGCGCACATGAAAATTGATCGATTTGATAACTTGGCGATCACGATGTTCGGGGTGCCAGACATTCCAGTTCCGCACTTCCATCAGCATATCGCCGGCCTGGCGTTTACGTTCTGGATAGCGGTGCTCCATATCGCGGCCCACCATATCGCGCACGATATGGTCTTCGGTGATGTCCTGCGTTTTGGCATCCAGCGTCGACACAGTAGCGCCATCGCGAATAACCGTTACGGTATCTGCCACGCGGCGCACTTCGTTTAGTTTATGGCTGATCAGGATAGAGGTAACGCCCTGCCCTTTCAGCTCCAGCAATAAGTCCAGCAGCGCCTGGCTGTCGCTTTCCGACAGGGCGGCTGTTGGCTCRTCAAGAATAAGMARTTTAACGTTTTTGGACAGCGCCTTGGCGATTTCAACGAGCTGTTGTTTGCCAACGCCCAATTTATCMACCAGCGTTCCCGGTGTCTCTTTCAGGCCAACCTTTTTCAGCAATTCYTCKGTGCGYTTAAAGGTTTGAGGCCAGTTTATAATCCCGCCYGAGGCACATTCATTGCCAAGAAACAAATTTTCCGCAATCGACAGCAGCGGCACCAGAGCAAGCTCTTGATGGATAATGATGATGCCAACCGCTTCGCTGTCAGAGATGCCTCTGAATTTGGTRACCTCACCATCATAAAGGATTTCRCCCTCATAATCGCCGTGGGSGTARACGCCCGAAAGCACCTTCATCAAGGTTGATTTACCAGCGCCGTTTTCGCCAACAAGAGCATGTATTTCRCCGGTTTCCACCTGAAGGCTCACTTGATCCAGCGCTTTCACGCCGGGGAAAGTCTTCGAGATGGTCCGCATTTCAAGAAGTGTGGACATAGCTCAATATTGCTCAGCTCAATATTTCAAAAAGATGTTGCCCGCCGCCGCCAATAGGGTCACGGCGGGCAACAATATTTATGTCAAACAGACCTGCTGTTATTTGATCTGGTCCATTGTGTAGTAACCGCTACCAAGAAGAATTTCTTCCCAGTTGGATACATCAACAGAAACAGGTTCCAGCAGATAGGATGGCACAACTTTCACACCATTATCATAGGTAGTTGTGTCGTTGATTTCAGGTGTACCACCACCCAGCAGAGCGTCAACCATGCCAACTGTCACACGCGCAAGTTCACGAGTGTCTTTGAACACTGTGGAATATTGCTCGCCAGCAAGAATGGATTTAACGGAAGGCACTTCAGCATCCTGGCCGGATACGATTGGCATTTTCTGATCGCCAGAACCGTAGCCAACACCCTTGAGGGATGACAGGATACCAATGGACAAACCATCATAAGGGCTGAGCGCACCATGCAGGGTCTTTTCTGTGTAATAAGCAGACAAAAGGTTATCCATGCGGGACTGTGCAACAGCACCATCCCAGCGCAGCGTACCAACCTTGTCCATGCCCATCTGGCCGGACTGAACAACAACCATGCCGCTATCGATCAGTGGCTGAAGCACTGACATGGCGCCATTGTAGAAGAAGAATGCGTTGTTATCATCTGGGGAACCGCCAAACAATTCAACATTGTAAGGTCCATCACCAAAGCGAGCCTTTAGGCCACCAACAAGGCTAGATGCCTGCTGAACGCCAACTTTGAAATTGTCGAATGTTGCATAGTAATCAACATTGCCACTTTCGCGGATCAGGCGATCATAAGCGATAACCTTGATGTCCAAAGCTGCTGCATTTTCCAGAACGTTGGAAAGTGTCGTGCCATCAATGGCAGCAATAACCAGTACATTCACACCTTTGGTGATCATGTTTTCAATCTGCGCCAGCTGATTTGGAATATCATCCTCAGCATATTGCAGATCAGTTGTGTAGCCAGCAGCTTCGAACTGCTCAACCATGGAATKANNAWMWGAAMKCCARCGYGCMGAWGATTTGGTCGGCATGGCAATGCCAATGCTGCCCTTGTCGGCTGCAAATGCAGGCACAGACGTGATCATCGCCACAGCCGCAAGTGCAGTGAGCGTTTTACTAAATAGGTTCATGTAGTCCTCCCGAGACCGCGTAGCAGGCGGTCGATAATTCAATTTCGTCTCGAATTCGCCTCTGGACCCAACGGCCAGAACCAACAATGTGTCGGCTGTCTTTCAAGGTGGAGAGAAACTTCATACCCGTCAAATCATTATACATGATAACAATATACCATTATAGGTATATTGAATTTGAATAAAATGGCGGAATAAAAYACAATGGCACTGGATTTACTGCGTAAGGGCCTAAAACTTTCGCATTTGCGTTTGCTTGTKGCGTTGGCGGARCATGGCAAAATCAGCAAGGCAGCAGAGGCCATCGGCATTACCCARCCCGCRGCCTCGCGCCTTGCMTCYGAAATAGAAAACCTTTCTGGAACAGWGCTTTACCACCGCACCGGGCGCGGCATTCAGCTMACCCCGCTGGGSGTSCARYTRGCCTTTAGAAGCTCGCGCATTTTRCAGGAAATTGGCGATGCGGGCCGCGACATTGARGAAATGCAGCAAGGCCTTGCCGGGCGYGTTCGGGTTGGSTCGGTTACYGGGCCTGCCATCGARTATGTGCTGCCAGCCATTCGCTATTTTCGCCTCAGCTATCCCGGCATATCGATTGAGGTGGAAGTTGCCACCAGCGATGTGCTTGCGCCAATGCTGGCGGAAGGCCGGCTGGATTTTGCCCTGTGCCGCCTGCCCTCCGACTACGATCCATCCATGTTTCGCGAGAGCCAATGGGTGACGGAGCCCGTTAGTCTTGTTGCCAGAAGCGGACACCCACTGCTGCGCGATGGCGGCAAAATCACCAATGATCGGTTGCTGCAGCAAGATTGGGTTTTACCGCCGGTGAACTCCATTTTGCGCAACACAGTGGAGCGTGAATTGCGCAATCGCGGCCTGCCTTTGCCAGCCCGTGTTTTGACCACTTCATCGTTCCTGTTCACGCTGGCCATGGTGCAAAAAACCAATGCCGTGGCCCCGTTGGCATCCGCTGTTACAAGTGGGTTTACCGATGCGGAGCTGGGAACCGGAGCGATTATCAATCTGCCCACAGAGCTGGAAATCAAGGTGGAGCCCTACTCGATTCTCACCCGCGCCGGACAGGCGCTAACGCCAGCTGCACACTCGGTTTTCGAAGCCATTCAGCGCATGCTGCTCAGCGCCACAGATCATCATATTGGATAGGTCTTGATCAAAATAATTTAAGAAAAATGCCGCTCAGAACAAGAAACGGTTGGTTGGCACACCGCACTTTATGCTTTTCGCTTTGGTGATGAAAACCAAACAAGGGGCATGATATGCAACTGAAAAACAAGATCGCCATTATGGTGCGTTCCGAGATCAGGCGGCGCTCAAAATGAGCGATGGCCCCGAAGACATGGAATACAAGTTCACCTGCCGCGCTGGAT